>JAITAS010000044.1 GCA_031284015.1 Puniceicoccales bacterium
AAACATCCAAGGTTTTTTGAAGAATATTTAAAATATTTTAATATTCCTTCGGTTTTTCTGGTTTTTTGAAAACCTCTTTAGCTTTCCTAAATCTTTTTTGGAATCTTTTTTGGAAAACAGTTTTTTGGCAATAATTTGGCAATGGTCTTTTCTTGACACCTCGTTTTACGTTTCCCCCAATCCCCCGCAAAGCCCGTATTTGTCAGCTTTACATCTTGGTGGGCGGTGAGGGACTCGAACCCCCAACCTACTGGGTGTAGACCAGTTGCTCTAACCAATTGCGCTAACCGCCCCAAGTGATATTTAGAAGCTAACGAGGTGCCTTTTGCAAGCATTAATTTAGAAAATTTCCCCTTAATGTTTTCATCTAAAGCATAGCAAATGTGTTAGCCCTTGAAAAAATATTAATAGCCTCCAAATTTTCATTAAAAACTTGAATTAGAGGCAACTACAAATATGAGTATTCTTCAAATTGGTAACGAAAAGTAAACAATCATCAAATTGCTTATTTAGTGTACGCATGCGGGCTGAAATTGTCATCGATGATGACAAAGGAAATGGGTCACAGCATTTATCAGGTTGTGAACGTTTGGTTCCCGACGATGAGATCGCTACGGTTGTTCAAATTCTTCTTGAAAGAATTTCAATACATACGCGCGGGAAAGCGGATATGATCAATATTCGGATTGATAGAATAAACAAGGCAAAAATATGCCAAATACCCGTCTTAAAAATAGAATCATCGGAATTTTTGACCATAGAAGAGGCCCACAATAATGCCGTCACTTCGCTCATGGAATTTGGCGTTTCAGAAATTGCTGCCCGCAAAGGTGTTGAATCTATCAAAAATTTATCAACGAGCATGCGGGGTGGGATGATGCTAGATGCCATTACCGGGGAGCGCATTGATAATTTGGGAGAACGTGGAGTTCGATTATCACATATGGATTGTGAAAATGAATCTGCGTTTTTAAGCTTTTTGGCCAAATCTGGTGTAGGTAGTGAAAAAGTGCGGGATGCTATCGTGTTAGCTTCGAAGGCAGCATTTGCGAAAGGCTATATGGCAGAGTTGTGTTGGTCAGACGATCCCCATTACATTACCGGATATGTTGCTTCTAAGAAAATTTATAGGAGATTTTCTCCAATGAAACAAAGGGAAAATAATATTGGAGGACGAATATTTTTTGTGGAAACTGGTGCAGATCTCAATGGTTTGATTGATTTTTTTGAACATAGTCCGGTACTGGTACAAGTTCCAAGGGAATAAATATGGATGCAGAAAAGTATTGGCATAGGGAAATTGAACAATGTCAGCACATGTGTTTAACGAGAAATACCTCCGCCATAAAATTTTTCGATGCTACACATGGTACAACTGAGACAGGGCATAAGCTTTTTATGGTATGTACCAACGATTATTTGGGGCTACGATTTCATCCAGAAGTCATAGAAGCTGCGCAAAAATGTATGCACGATGGTGGTTTTGGGTCCAGTGGCGCACGGTTAACAACGGGCACACATCCTCTTGCCAATCAGTTGGAACAAAATCTGGCATGTTTTAAATGTTCTGAAGCTGCATTAATATTTAACACCGGGTATATGGCAAACCTTGGGTTAATTTCCGCAATTGGCCGCAGCGGAGATGTGATTTTCAGTGATGAGAAAAACCATGCAAGTATAATTGATGGTTGTAAACTTTCCAAAGCTAAAGTGGTGATTTATGCTCACCGCGATATGGGTCAATTGAAGGAATTATTAAATAAATATCGTTACGCACAATCCCGATTCATCATAACCGAAGGGGTTTTTAGCATGGATGGAACAATTACTCCACTTCCAAATTTGGCAGGCCTTGCAGAAGCCTTTGATGCTCATATTATCATCGATGATGCCCATTCCTTGGGAGTTTTAGGGAAAGATGGTCATGGGATCTTAGAACATTTTAGAATGCAACCAAGTCCACGCATTATACAGGTTGGGACATGCAGCAAGGCACTTGGAAGCTTAGGTGGTTTCGTTTGTGGAACCAAGACCTTAATTCAATATTTGCGTCAATGCTCTCGTCCTTTTCTGTGTTCCACGATGCTCCCACCTGCGGCATTGGCAGCTTCACTAAAAGCTTTACAAATTTTACGGTCCGAACCGGAGAGAGTACGCAGGTTAAAGTGGTTTTCAGAAACTGCAAAGAATGTCTTCCTGGAAAGCGGAATTTCATTTCCTTCGGAGTCTACAGCCATTTTTCCCTTAGTAACTGGAGACGAAGCCCTAACTATGAAAATTTTTGAAAGTCTCTATCAACGGGGAATCTATTTGGCAGCAATTCGTTATCCTTCCGTTCCCTTCGGCCATGCACGGCTAAGGCTATCTGTTTGCTCCGAATATCCAGAAGATGAGTGGCGGAATGCGTTGTTGGACATTGCAAGTACCATCAAAACGGTCGTTGGGCATTTTTAGAAGAAAGAAGAAATCCATACGCCATGCGAATCCTAAAACGAGAATATAAAATTTAAAAACTTTCTTGGATAAAACTGGGAAATTCGTTTAAAGATTGGTTAGATTACTCATTGGAGCGGTAGGTATCGTAGAAAAACTTACTTTGTACAGCCTCGGCAACGTTTTAACGCCTATCACGTCTATCCAATCTAATACGTTTCTTTTTCACATCCTGTGGCCACTGAGTCGTTAATGGATAATTATTAACCTTAAGCGTACCTTCGGCCGTGAGCTGTCCATTTTGGACAAACCTGTCATATGCATGATCATCGCTGCGGATTTCAACGACGGATGGGGAAATTACGTAGATGCGCTCTTTGATTGCTTTGCTATCATTCGTATGTTTGAATAAAGTTCCAACCAGTGGTAAATGTTGCAATATGGGAACACCGCTATTATTTTTTTGATTTATTTCCGAATCATAGCCTCCTATTACCAAGCTTTGCCCTTCATACAATACGGATTGCGTATTCAGGGAATGTTGGGTAACAGAAGGAGTCTGTGTATCCTCAACGGCATCAAAATTTCCATCGGATATGTCAACAAACAACTTCATTTTGCGCTTACCATACTCATCGACATCTCCAGGAATAATATGGGGGACAACCTGCAATTTGGTAGTAGCCGATTGGGTATAGGCATTGGAATTATTCGTTCCCGATACCGTGGCATAGTGCACTTTATCGGTTTCTAAAATCGCAGCAACATTATCGAGTGTCAGAACAGACGGGCGGGAAATCATTTGTCCATTACTATTTTTTTCCAAAGCATCAAGAGCATAGTTTATGTCGACATTTTTTATGACACCCAAATGTCCAGCAATTGAGCCCAATGCATTAACCCCAGACATAGCCCCTGTACCACTAGGTATGCCTAAACTGCTATCCGACAGCATAATTCCAATTGGAAGTTTCTGGTTAATGTTAGCGGTGATACCACTAACTCCAAAAACAAGGGAAGACGATTTATTTACATCTACGACCGCAACGTCAATTTTTATAACTTCGCAGGGAACATCGAGTTTCGCTATAATGTCTTCATAAAATGGCATATTTTCTCGCCTATCCCGAATAATTATCGCATTTAAGCGTTGGTCACACGTTATAAATCCAGGCAAAGAAGTTCCCAAAATGTCGACACTATTACCACCCTCGGTGGATTTATCACCCGAAGGTTTGTCATTTTTGCCGCCGCTTGAATTGTTCCCATCCTTTTGCATGTTTTTGATATTGTTGTTTATATCCTTTGCGTAGGGCGGCGTATCATCAAGCATGCCCACCATCGATTGGTATTGGATCTGCTTCTGACTTCCTCCGACACTAACATTGAATGGGGATAACGCCGCTGGCAATTGTTGACCCGTAACAATACTTTGTAGCAAACTTGAAACACCGGGAACGGAAATTGACCCGTTGGCATAGTTGAAAGTCATATCGTATGCCCAGGCATATTTTAAAGGTATGATTTTTACGATGGTCGTATCGGAAATCTTGCTCGGAACGAATTTGGCCGCTATGTCGTTTATTACATTAATATACTGTGGAGGCGCAGTTACCATTAAAACGTTTGCTTCACCAACAGCACGAAATGAGAAATCTGAAGCAATAAATCCCAGACGTGCTAAAATCACAGATAACGTTCCGATCCCATCCGTATCCATTCTGAAAATATGCGTTTGAAGCTCGGAATTTGTGTAAACGAACATTATTTTGCCATCGAAAAACCAGACGAGACCATATGCCTTTGTTATGTAATTCCAAAATGCCGCGGGGTCCATTTTGCTGAACTTGCCATTGACAGTATAATTTATTTTATCACTGATTACAACGGTTATACCTTGCATTGAAAAAAAATCCTGTATGAGATCGGATAAATTTTGATCCTTGGCAAAATGATAGTAACTTGCCTTTGAAAAAGGAAGTTCCTTGAATGGTAAAACATCAATAGAACCATTATCATCTGCGAGAAGTACACTACAGACAAAGGTCAGCGCAAGCTGAAAAATTTTTTTTATCATTCCCATTACTTTAGAGAAAATTTCAACAGTGGGGACATTGTAGCAAACGATTGCTTCCTTTTCAAGGCCATATCCCAAAAATCTACATTTTGTATAAAAGATTCAACCTCATCAAGGACTTTCCCTGTAGAAGATTCCAGCAAGGAAATGTGCCGTGTAGTTGTCAATCGGTGTGCATTTTTATCTATGGACAGAACATCATTATACTGAACAATTCTAATAAAATTAGCTTGAAGAAGATAACGAAGTTTTATTTCGCTTGCATTTGCCACTGATGAGCTTTGAATAGGTTCCCCAAACATTCCTTGTAGCACCATTTTATCCCTAGCTGACTGAAATACCCGAATTTCAATGTCATTATCCAAAACAGCATACTTTTCGCCATACTCATTGCTGGCCCATTGGTTTATTCTAAATAGCTCAGAAACTATATCCACTGCTTCCGTATATTCCATAAATATTATTTCATTGTATATGAACTGTTACAAACAACAAGCTAAATGATAATATTTTCAAAAAATTTTGTCATTCATCAATAAAATAAGTTTATCCAATGACATTCTTTCCTGTTCCATGGAATCCCTATCCCTCAATGTAAACGTGCCATCCTTTAGACTATCAAAATCAACGGTTATGCAATAGGGCGTACCAACTTCATCCATCCTTCTATACCTTCTCCCAATGGCTCCGCTCGTATCATAGAAAACATTCCATCTACGCTGGAGCGTTTTATATATTTTCTGCGCCATAGCAATGATTTCGGTATTGTTTTTTACTAGCGGCAATATCGCCGCTTTGATGGGAGCAATGCGCGGGACAAATTTCAAAACTGTGCGCATTTCGTCACCCACTTTCTCCTCATGATATGCGGAACAGACAACGGCAAGCAGTATGCGATCGACGCCCACAGCAGGTTCTATTACGTGAGGAACATATTTCCTCTTCATATCTTCGTCAAAATATTCCATCGATTGTCCACTATAATTTTGATGTTGCATAAGATCAAAATTCCCACGGGCAGCGATTCCTTCCAATTCCTGTATTCCGAATGGATATTTAAAAGTGATATCCGTACACGCTTTCGAGTAATGCGCCAGTTTTTCTTTCTTATGTATATCAAGTCCTAATAAATTTTCGTTAATCCCTATGCTTTTATGCCATTTTAATCTTTCATCTATCCAATACCTGTGCCAATATTGCCATGCTTCTTCCGAATCATTAATAAAAAATTCCAGCTCCATTTGTTCAAATTCTCGGGATCGAAAAATAAAATTTCTAGGAGTAATTTCATTTCTAAATGATCTACCTGTCTGTGCAATTCCAAACGGAATTTTCACACGTGCTGTATTAACGACGTTTAAAAAATTGACGAATGTGCCTTGGGCAGTTTCCGGACGCAAATATGCCATGGAAACATCGTCGGAAACAGCTCCAATGTGTGTTCTAAACATTAGATTAAATTCCCGTGGCAGAGTCAATGTTCCAATTGTGCCCGTAGCAGGAGAAGGAATCAAAGCTATTTCTTCGTCGGAAGCTTCCGCAACTGGTTTGATCACTAAGCTTTGTAGTGTTCCTGTTTTTTTTAATTTTCCTTTCAATGCTTCAGCTTCCTTTTTAATCGCTTCGTCAATGTTGTCACATTCTTGAACACAAACATATCCTATGGCTTCACCATCGACAATCACATTTGCAAAAAATAGCTGATCCGCTCGAAACCTCATCTTTGATTCTTTGCAATCCACCATTGGATCGGAAAACCCAGCAACATGTCCTGAAGCTTCCCAGACTTTTTGAGGTGAAATTACAGAGCAGTCTAGACCGACAACATCATCACGTCTCGTTACAATGTCTGACCACCAAGTATCCTTTATATTATGCTTCAATTCTACTCCGAGCGGTCCATAGTCGAAAAAGCCATTTAGTCCTCCATAAATATCAGACGACCTAAAAACAAAACCTCTCCGTTTCATTAAGGAGATTATTTTTTCCATCCGATCTACATTTTCATCACTGTCTACCCTATCAATTTTTGACACAAAAGAGTTCGTATAAAATTCACACGGGAAGACAATGGTTAAATTGCATTTATACATAAAATACAGAAACGAATAAAATTGCATAGGCTAAACAATAACAACAGATCACGCGTGATGTTTAGTTCATGGAAGATTATACATTAGGAAGTGCAAAAATTACCTCATCCGAAACCCCTATATTTCCGTTCGCGCTCAATTTGTCTGCCTCTCTTTTTTGTTCTGCCATTTTTGCTCCCACTGCTGTTTTTTCATTTTGTGTTTCACGAAGAAACTGCAAAACACTATCTTCCTGCGGTAGATTTTGATGCGGGACTGCGTCGAAATGTCCTCCACTGGAAGCCGAAATTAGCACGATTGTTTTGGGATAATTCAATAATTTCAACAAAAAATCGTAAATCGTAGCTGTGTCAAAATTCAAAGGAACCAACAAATTAGTTTTACACCACCTGGCCAGGCTATCAATTCTTTCTTGTCCCCATTCGTAATCTTTGCACCACTGTACAAAATTTTGAGATAAACTCAATTCACTTCTAAAATGGATACTCAAATCCATGTTCGGTATGGAAAAAGACAATTGCACAAGTTTACCTTTTTCGTGACATGCTTCAGCAACTGGCTGACCAAAAAGGTTTGCAACGGATAAGCAAGGAATAGAATCAAACATTTGATTAGAGTTTTCATCACCATAACCCAATATGCACCTCAATAAATTGATCATTTCGTGGGTGTGAGTACGATCTCCTACTTGCTCCAGGATAGAATTGAATCCGCAATTATTGTGTCCATCGCCAGATGTGTTATTTTTACACCTACCTGTATCGTCCAATAGGATGGGCAATTTGATACCATTGAGAAATGGTGGGTTTGATTCTAATGCCGATGATTCTATTTGTGCCGATGGCTCCGTAGGAGCGGCGGACGAGATGGTAAGCCGCCGCCATAAGCTATTAGCCATTATATGTTCTATATTCATAAAAAATTTCCTTGATAATTTTCAGCGAATTGTATAGTTTAGGTCTATTGACGAGTATGGTTACGCAATATATCCCAGGTAAAAATCTGAATGTACTTACAGCATTTTGCATTTTATTTACCAATTGCCAAGAAAAAGTTCTATGAAAATTTATGAAACGGAATTTTCGTATGATTTAGGAAATATGTAATGTGCGAAAGCTAGAAAATTGGGTATGGAGGTATTACCAGAGTGTGCAGAAGCTCATTCCATAAACGTCAAAAGAAGTTAAAAGACAAATAGCGAAAATAGAGGTGAAAACGAAAATCTGTCGTCAAAATAGACGGTGAAAAATGAGAAGGGGCGGACAAGGAAGGCAGAGACAAGGGAATTGATATTTTAAAAGTATCGAGAGGAAATGAAGCGCCACTCCTTCGTTCCGAGAAAAGAATTTTCGGTGACGTGGTTTTTTGTAAATACTTTCATCGTAGCAGCGCTGAAAATTTCTGTTTGCCGGAGGAAGCAAGGATTATGTCGTCGGAATCGTCAGCCTTGTCTGCGAGAGCAAATCTTGTGTTTAGGGATGAAACCAGCTTCAGTGCCCGCTTGCAATCCGGTTCTGTACTTTCAGTTGCAATGATTCTAGGGTCAGTCCTCATAAGAAAAGGGTTGACATAGCGAGCAAGAAACGAAATTGGAAGCTCCAGCTATGGAGCAGGTAAGAGGAGAGGCGTTTGAACGAATAAAGCAATATTTTCCGAAATGGCATGGGAAGCCGCGGGTAGACGATAGCAGGATAATCAGCAGAATAATGTACGTTCTCCGCAATGGACGGCGAGTCTGAAAAAAGAGGGGCTTCACCGCAGCGCATTGGGTAGACAAAAGAGGGCTTTGTAGCACATTACATGCTGTCTGCGATGCCTTCGGGTAGCCGGTGAGACTGTCTTTGACGGCAGGGAATGTCAACGACACAGTCTAAGCCGCGGAATTGCTGAAAAATTTGCCGGCTGCCGATTATTTGTTGACGGACAAAGGGTATGACGCCAGCTGGTTCTGCGAAGGATTTAAACGGCGGTGAACAGGACTATGCATGCCCTCCACAGGTACCCGTAAAATTAAATCTCCTTAGGGGGTAAATTTGCATAAGCGACGCTATAAAATTGAAAACATGTTCGCTAAATTGAAGGATTGGCGCCCAATTGCCACTCGCTATGACCGCTCTGCTCACATCTTCCTTTCCGCCATTTGTATCGCCCGTTCCTTTTTGTTTTATTTTGGTTTTTGAGGACTGAGCCTAATGATTTAGAATCATCGCAGTAGCAACTCCACCAACAAAGCCACCAACCTGCGCCAACCATCCTTGACTGGACACACGAGCTTTCAAAGCATCTAGTTCTTTACGAGTATCTTCCAATCTTTGACCTTGCTCCGCAATTGTTCTTTCCTGCTGCTCTATAATTCCTTGCTGCCTCTCGCATTGTTCTTGCAATTGCCTATTGAGTAATTCCAAGCGTCCAATGTTACCTTGCAATGCTTCGCTTTTGGTTGTAATATCTCGCAAATTTTGCTCCAGTGAACCCTTTTTCGCCTGTAAATCCCCCAAAGATTTTTGTTCTGCAGTGATTTTCGATTTTAACGCTTCTATTTGGATAGCTTGTTTCTTTGATTTTTCTTGAGATTCCGAAGTGAGTCTAGCAATTTCTCGTTGATTGTGAGCAATTTCTTGTCGTTTGTTAGTAATTTCGACTCGATTGTGGGATAACTCTGCCATCATCCGTTTATTTTCATCAGTAAGCTTTGCGAGATTCCGTTGCGCCGCTTGTCTGTGGTCCGATATGTTTTTTTGGGCATCTAAAATTTTTTGTGTAAGTCCAGAGTTTAATCCATTCATTATATTGTATGCCTCTTGTGCGTTATCTTGCATTTCTTTTGCTTTTTGGGCAAATTCTCCACTTCCAATGAGTTTTTTGAGTTTTTCAGCATCTGTAATATCCGTAGTAAAACCGATAACCGATGTTAACTTGCTTTGAGCTGCTGTTATTTGTCCAATAGCCCAGCCTAGTGCATCCGTCAACTGTCCTTCGCCCTGAGCAATGTTTTCTAGGTCTCCCAAAATGCGCTGAACCACTTCTGCTTGTTCGTTAAGCCTGGCACGTAAGCTGTCTATTAATGCAGACTGAGATACAAATACTGAAGAGAGGCAATCTTGGCATTGACCAATATATGCTTGTTGTTCTTGAAGTTGTTGTTTTTGCATCTCAACCAATACCTCTAGCGTCGCCGACTGCTGATCTTTGAGCGCAACCAGTTGTTGTTCCTTTTCGAGATTTTCTTGGGCTTCTGAAAGGTTATTTCCCATGCCTCTTAAATTATTCCTTGCTTCATCTATCTCTGTTTTTTGATCGCTTATCGTTGCAAGCTGCTCTCCATTGAGTTTGCTTAGTTCACTATTTTGTTCTTTCAATTTCTCGTTATCCGATTGCACTACTGCTACGGATGCTCTAACCGTGTCTAAATCTTCTTTCATTATCTCTAGCCTAGTCCACGATACGGCCAATTTTACTAGACAAACAAAACCTGCAAGAGTGCTAATTCCGATTGCGGGAAAAATATGAAGTACCACAAAACAACCCACGGCAGAAATACATGCGGGCTTTACCGCACCTTTTAAATTTTGAACAAATTTTGGAACAAATCGAGTATCTACTCCAAAAAACCTAAGAGCTACTGTTACTTTACTCTCTATATCCTTTAGTAGTCTCACTATGGACTCATTTGAATCCCCAATCCTTATATTTGCTTGATTGAAGAGACCACTCGATTCATCCTGCGAAAAAATCTGACTAATATTACTAGTTTGTACACTGTCCACTCATTATCCCTTGCTAAACTTTCGGAAGTATAAAAATATCAACATTTTTAGTCAATGAAAATTTATCCGATTTTTCTAAAAAATATTTCATTTAGTGTTTTTCAATATCTTTGATAACTCTGTATAATTCAGAATCAAATTGTAAATGACGGGAATCGGGTAAGGAAGTAATTCCTTCGGAAATTATGCGTGCCAATGTTTCTGCTTTAGCTATGTCTTGCTTTGCAAGAGAAAGGATATCTTCTTTGCAAAAGTAAAGTAAAAATTTTGTATCTTCTGGCTGGCTGGATGAATGGTCCCTAATGTATTCAAATGAATCCCGTAAAAAGTTTTCTTGGTCGTTTATTTGCTTAAAATATCTTTTGCCAAGTGTCGTAACCCTTCCTGAGCCCGAGTTAATTTGAATTTCCTTTTTGGCAAGTTCAACATCAATGTTTGTGCCATACCACCAAGCCCTGAGAGCAGCGAAAAATTTCTGGAATATGGATGTATTGGCCTGCCTGACAGAAATTTCGCTAATTATCGTTTCAAAGAATTCGATTGCTTGTTTTCGATCACCTACCGACGATACAACAGGTACGGGCGCTGGTCTAGGTGGCATAGGCGCTGGTCTAGGTGGCATAGGTGCTGGTGCAGGAGCTGGAGCTGGTCTAGGTGATACAGGCACAGGTACGGGCGCTGGGCTAGGTGGCATAGGTGCTGGTGCAGGTGCTGGTCTGGCATCCGACTTAATTCCTTTAAATGAGTTTGTCCAAAAAAGCCTTGGAGCATCGGGAACACTGCATGCTTCGCAAAGACTCTTAAAATGTTCATAGAAGATATCTTGTGCTCTCGTGGACTGCGGATGACTGTTATTTATCAGCCTTGCCAGCTCGTCATCTTCTTTTGTTGAAAGCGCCTCCATAAAATCAACGACTTCTTGAATATCTGGCGCCAGCTTGCTACCTTCTATAAAAGTTATATTTTCTTCAAGTTGTTTTACTTTACTACATATCTGACTTAACGTGGAGCGCTTATCATTGCCCTGATCAAATTTATTAATCACAGTTTGAAGTTTTTTAGACGTCTGCTGTAGAATCCTTTGTGGCTCTTCCACACTACCGTAAGTCCTAGAAACTGAAACGGGTCTAGGCACTTGAGCTGGTTTAGGCGCTGGAGTTGGTCTGTGCGCTGGTCTAGGAGCTTGAGCAGAAACACCTGTAAGTTCTGCAAGTAATTTTCCTGCTTCCGCTTGCAGCTCACTGCCAACTCCGGCACTTTTGAAGATTTTGTGCACTGCTTGGACCCCATCATTAGCTTTTTCACTTCCATTTGCTTTATTTCTATGATTAGCACGGGCAAGTAACCAACGGAAGCAGCAAATTTCATGGTTGCTACGTTCCAACGGTCTTGCTGGGTCATTCCTTTTAAGATTATCATTAATCCATGTGCTCGACGCCGATTGAAGTGCTTCAATATCCCCGTGCCAAAAATGAATCCAATTGATGGCATCTTCTTTTTGTACATTAAATCTTTCGGCTTGCGTTTGGTTTCCTTTCAACAGAGCTCCATGTATGTCAAAAAGGAAAGTGTTATCACCATTTAGTTTTTCCTGCATGGTTTTTGCTTCCCTATGTGACACAACACAAAATTCGTGTTCGCCGTCGCCTTTGATGTGTAATACGAAATAGTACGGCTCATTGCGTAACGGAGAAAAAGGGTGTGTATTCCCTTCTGCCACTTCTCTGAAATTTCTACTGACGTGAAAATGTCCTGGTAGAAGCTCGCCGTAGTTTTTAATGGCGGGACCACTGGAGAATCTCCTATTCGTCGGAATAACTTTCAAATCTTCACTTGCTGACACAGAGTCAAAATTTGTAAAGTGAGCGAAATGAGAACTTTTCAAGTCAACGCTAACATCTATATTTTCTTCTTCTCTGGCCCTTGGGCTCGTACTATTTCCTGCGTAATTTAGATCGATATCCTGCTCCTGGTCAACTTCTTGTTCCTGCTCCTGGTCGACATCCCGCTCCTGATCAATTTCGACATCGGTATCACGGGCGTTTGCCTCAAACATTTCACCTCCGAGGTCTTCTTTGGCGACTTTCAAAGCTCTGGCAAGCGCTCCTTGATCCATTTGCGCTGTGACCATACGATTTCTAATTTCATCCAACCTTGGTAAGTTTTGGCGATCATTTAACACCTTGTTAAATTTTTCCACTTGCGTACGCAAGTGCTGTTCAATTTCATCTGCACCATCACGCTTCGTTTTATTCGCCGTAAACATTGCAATGGCATCGGTTAGCGTTTCCTTTTGGAAAAAATCAACAAATGCGTTGTAAATATTGCAAGCATCTCCATGGCTAATTTCTGCATTCTGAATTGTTTCAAAAATGATATTTTTAATGATTCCATCGATCTTTGCCTTATGCGCTTTCATCTGCTGCTTTTGGAGTTTTGCCGCTTGATTTTCGGTTCCCCATTTCAAAACCTCCTCAAATGTGAAAGAATCTGCTGTCTTACCCGCTACTCCATCGGACTTCCTTTTAGCTTCCAAATGTGTCCTGGCACAAACGATATGTACTTTCTGCGCGTTCAGTAATTGGCGCATGCGCATAGAACCCTGTGATAAATCACGCAGAGATGTGGAAGAGGGATCATTCGTTTGAACGGCAAATGCTGTGGGGTCAAACTGTACATCAGTGCCTACCGTTCGCGCTTCATCGTAATAAACAACAATTTTATTCGGGTCAAACCCTGCGCTTCTTATTTCATTTTTGGTCGTCCCTGCCAAAACATGAATCGTCTTATCCTTAGCAGACATTATGCAATATGTACCGCCAGGGCGATCTTCGTGAGGCCTAAAAAACAGCACTCCGTCTACATCAATCCGGATGTTGTCCGCATTTTTTTTCTCAACCCACCCCAATATCTTCCGTGCGACGGTCTCCGCATTGCTCGTTTTAAAAATACCACCACTATCGATAAGGGCTCGAAAATTTTTAAGATCTGCTTCATTGCCAATGGAATCAAGCACACTTTCAACTTCTGCACTTTCAGCCACAAACGTCTTTGCCCTTCCTGCCTTAAAGTCTTGTTTCTGTTTGATGAGGATTTGTCCTTCCGTACCTACATCTTGCTTCAAATTTTCACCTAAGACCGTAGGCCATGTTCTATGGTTCCAAACCGTTCCAGAACAAGCCATACAATCCCCCACCAGTTCCGTAACCTGCATGGAACCACTGGTAGTCATACTTGGATGGCACTTGAGGAACTCATCACTGACATATTCAAAGAGAAGCAATCTGGCATTGGGATTATGCGCAAGGTGTTGTTGAGCACTTTTGAGCAAGCCATTATACTCTTCCGATTGACCAAGATCACGCTTGTTAATCGCTTCTTTAAAAGCGGCATACTCCAATCCCGTGGTTTCTCTAAAAAGGTCTTCCAATGTTTTACCGCTCATCTGTACTCCATCGGAAATAAGCGATCTTTCTAGCTCGATCTTTCCCTTCATTTTGTCAAAAAATAAGTCGAGGAGCTGTGCACTACCGGTAGCATTGGAAAAAACCAATGAGGTGTCACTTGTTCCAGCCAATTCCTCATTGTGCATGGCATGCATGTAAAAACAGGCCATTTTTTCATATGGGTTTCCAAATGCGTTTTGAGATGGTTGTCCAACGGCAACGTAGGGAACGAAAAATGGCTTTCGCGCCATTTTTGGAGCTGCACCTTCCGTAGTGGGCACAGGAACTTCATGAATTGCAAACCCATAGTTGCGGTTTGCTGACTTGCTCCTAGTGTGGGGAAGTAACTCCGACATCAGTCCGCGGAAAATAGCCAGACGTTCGAGTATTCCCTTCTCTTGGGCATATTCCACAGACTCATCTTCCCCTGGCCTTGGAGCAGTGGATTGAATCGCGAACGGATTTACACCTGCTTTTGTGTCCTCTCCCCGCAAAATTTTTTTAAAATCTTCCAGCCCAATTCCTCGCGGCTCCATGAAATCTTTCCACGTCATAGGTTCATCTAGTGATATGTTTTGGTTCCAGATATGTTCGGCAAGAAGGTTTTGTTGCTCTTGAAACTGACTATCGTTGAGCATTGCCTGTTCATTTTTTGAAAGGCCGAAAAGATCAAAATCATTACCTTTTGATTTGTTCAGCGCGGCTATGTGACGAAAAAAGGATGCACCGGCTGCCCGTTGGGTTTCCGATATCGGCTCTTCGTGGCCGCTAGGAAAATTGACTTCTTCCATCACATTAAGGTTCATGTCTGCTTCATCGAATATGCCTGTCGTTTCTGTTTTAAAAAACCCAAGGATATCGCGCAGCAATTTGAATTTTTCATTATCACCGTCGTACTTATCTAATTCTTCCCGCACTTTGTTCATTTGCCCTTGAAGAGCGTTTCTTTCGTCCCGCGCTCGTCTGAATTTCTGCTGTTTTGGGTCGTCATATTTAGGATCTGTAGGGCGGGAAATAACATTCAGCATCCCACCAACACAATCTAGTGCTTCTTTCCGGCGCGTATCTGCCACCTCCTTTTTTCGTTTTGTTTCTTCTAATTGCGCCTCTAACATTTTTTTGCGCTCCGAGTGATTGCAGACTTCCTGAAAAGTAAGCTGAAGGACATTAAGTAAACTTGTCCTAGCAATAATCACCTGATGTTTCTCCTTTGCTGCTCTGAGATTATTTAGCACCTGTTGCAGGTGTTCTTGATTTTTAAGTTGTTCGCGAGTAACATCGAGCACCATGATATCTTGGTTAAACCTGGAGCGTTGATATTCTCCGACATTACCGACGACCGACTCAAACTGAGATTGATGGGAAAATATTACTGGCACAGACATCCCGTTTCGGCGTGATATGTAAAAACAGAAAAGTGAAAGAAGCACTGCCGTTTTTCCTCCCCCCATAATCAGCTGAAAAGCCTTAGCATCACCTTCAAAAAGAGATTTCAATAGCTCTGCCTGCTTAACATAGGGACGAATGCCGGAAAGTGATTCGTAGACCATCAATTCATCGCGGGTTATCCCAGCACCAACGGCATCTGCTACTTTTCCGTAAAAATCTTCATTCGATCCATCGGAACCGTAAAGATCCTGTTGGGCTGCGATCTCACGATTTAGTGCCAAATATGCGGCGCGTATCTGCACAAGCAAACTACTATCGCTTGGATCTTCGGTAAGTTTTTTTTGTAAACCTTCAAGCTCTTTCAATTTGGCCTCGATTAGTTCATTTTTTTGAAGTATACTTGTGGTCAGGAAGTAGCTTCGTGCCGTTGTAAGGAAACTGTCGTATTGGTCACGGGACATCGTGACATGTATTTTTTGAGCAGGAAAATCAAGGACAACAGCACCTCCACCTGCATTTACGGGAGGTTTCTCCCTATTAAGCATGAGCTCGATCAAGACCGGCATCATATTTTCCGAAGGAATTGTTCCTGAGGCTATGTGTGTTGAAAAAACTTCCCCATAGAGCTTTTGTAGTTTTGCGTGATCGGTGCTTTGTTGCTGCTTTAAACTCTCATTGCACTCTGTTAATGCTTTCCGAACATTTTGTGGAGTATATGGACTTGTCAATTCTTCATCTCTCGGAATAAACCTCATTTCTTCAAGTGCCTTTTCCCTTCCTGCGGAAATTTCTCCTTCGTAGCGTTGCGATTCCCCTTTCAGGATAGAACCTCCGTCAAGCTGTTCTGTCCCTAAAAATGTAAATCCTGATACTGCGTCTTCCCCTTCAAGAGCATCTGGGCGTTCCCGCGGTGTTGGATTTAGTGAGGAAAATTTATTCCGTAAGATGCTAAAAGCATTTCGTTCTCCCTCGCTCACCACATCTCTATCAGGCACAATACGCGTCAGAACGGATGCCGGCTGTGTATCATCCGTTTTGCTGATAGAATGTTTGCGGGCAATCTGATCAATGGCATTTTTCTGTTCTGTTTTCCACTGATCTGCGCCATTAGCACGCCCTGTATGCGAGCCGGAATCCCAAAAGAGCCCACGGGGCAATTTTTCCCATAATGTTTTCTTTTGCAAGTGCGTAAGGGCGAAGATTGCCGGATAAAACGCCTCTTCCCTCCATGTTTGAGTAAACTTCCTTTTTATTAATTCGGAAAATTCATCCTCCGTAAATGATTCATCCTTTTTGGGTCCCCGTATTTCCTCATAGATGGAACTCAAAACAAAGTCTTTACAATCCGTATCCATTTGAAGCCATTTCAAAAGGAGATGCATGTGTATGGCGGAAGCTGTAGGAGAATGGTCAAAATTGTCTCTAATAATATCTAAAAACGCCTTCCTGATTGCATTATCTCTTGCATCTTTACCCAGCATCAATCCATTTGGGATGGCGTTGAGAAAACCAATCGCCTGCACATAATTTTTCTCACGCATGGCACGAGCGATAAGTGTTATGGCAGTATGAGTGGCAGTTTTACTGTCGGATTCCGGGATAGAAAATTCACCGTAGCGCCCAACTTTATCCATTGACCAGCGAAGAAAATGCGACTGTACGGTCAAAGTGTCTTCATCAAAAGACAACTTACTTGGTTCAGTACGTCCCAATAGCCCATATTGATATTGGATACCGAGCCTTTCTTTAGATTTTGCTTTTTTGGTTGCGGGTTCAAAACACTTTTTTACTTCATCTCTGTCCTGCACTTCTTCCGGAATCAAAAACAGAAAATTTGAAGAAGTTAAACTACTACCATTCTCTTGAAAAACAAGGTATTTGTTCCCTGGGCCCATTGGATTTTCGGTGCCTGCAATAGCAGTATTGCCAAGCCCGCCACTTCTTTCACCTTGCAAAAGATGCGCAAATATGTTGTGGGAAATAAGCTGCATATTGGGATTACTAGCCAGGACCCATTTGTCATCCTTTTTTTGCAACTTTATCGGTTGACCGTGGCATTGAAACGCGGTTAATTCTATAATTCCATCTTTTTTGTGAAAAATACAATCCAATTTTAATTCATGTTCGGCGAGATGCGATAGGCCGGGAATGTCGCCGACATTTAAGAATACTATTTCTTTATCTGCATCAATTGTTTGACGGCCATCTAGCCCTCCCGAAGCAAAACTAATTTGTCCGGTTGCTTTTTCTTTTATTGCGCAGTAAGCAACTTCCCGTCCTCCCGTGCGTTTGCAAAATTCGTAGCAAACCTTTCCATCCCGTTTAATGCCCCAACAGAAGTAGTCTCTAAAAAGATGATGAGTTGCCTGTTTCGGATCAATCGTCAGCAATTGCATACCATCCGCACGTTTAAACACAGGAGGGTCTTGCTTGATGATAATAAATTCTTTACCTTTGTAAATCCCAGAGGTTGGCACAATTTTTATGGTGTTAGGTCCTACTTCTTCTACTTTTACGCTTTCTTTCTGGCCAACACCAAGAAACTTACAAATTTCACCGCAAAGCTCTTTATCTCCAATTAAGCTTTCAATATTACCACTGGAGGGGTTCTTTTTTGCAATGTCGCTCGTTCCATTAATAAGACCACAAATAATCTGACCATCGCGGGCCTTGAAACACATACTATCATAGTCCCATTCAACAAAGTCAGCATCATCATTATTTTCATAGTTTATCGTAATACGGCTCTTTTCGTTTGCGCTAAGGTCATCGGGTGTTGCTTCTGGCAATTGGCGTGAATGCACTATTATATCCCTGGCAGCCATACAAGTATGTTGAACAAAGAAACCATTGTTTATAGCATTAGCGTGCTTAGAAAATCCAATTGCAAATTCTGAACAAAAATGTCTTAACTCTACGCCGATCAATTTCTCTGAAAAGTTCCATCGACCCGATGCCGCATTTCCACATTCTGCCAAGCTAGCGATCACATTGGCACACCATTTTGACGATAAATTTTCCGTACCTCCGACGAGCTTACTCTGTTGGCTAGCTAGATAAAGCTTCAATTGCGCAACTTGTCGGCGGGCATCTTCGGCGCCTTCTCCTTTCACATTTTGAAAAAGAATTTTTTCGTTGAGGCTATCTAAGATATTTTCCAGTGCTTTCTGTGCTACATTGTTAATTTGTGTTTTTTCATCGTGTGAAATTCTGTCCCCTTGTCCAAGCATGGTAAGTACCTCTGTCACTGCGGTAACGCACACAGCCATTGCTTTTAGGCGATCCAGGTTATATGTCAGAATATGTTTTTGATCACCCGTGCCAGTATCAAATGGTCTCATGGATGGAGAATTAAGCCAGGTTTGATTTAAAAATTTTATGTACACATCGACCAATTTTTGTGCATCTGCCTCGGTCTTAATGCCGTTGGAAATGATCTCTCTCGGCCTAGGGGAAGTCAACAATCTCATTACTAAATTATGGACTGCAGAGTTTTCAGAGTTTCCTTTTAACAGATTGACAAATGAAGATGGATCATTTCCTATTGCACCCAGCACTGAGACTACCAAATCCAAAGGGTTATTTTTATCCATCACATCACACTTCTCTAGATTGGACATGAGGTTCGTTGAATTTTTGCTAACAATCAGTTGATTGCGACCTTCTTCAGAAATACCTTTATCGCGAATAAATCCAAATGCTGGATCTGGACGCCCATAGAATTGTGAGCAATATTTGGCAGAGCTGGAAGCGAGTCCCCCTCCATCTTTGTTAATTTCCACTTTAAAACCTACAGGAGCGAACTGACTACCAACATTACTACTATAGGCACCAGATCTATAATTGCAAAACATTAAATGCGGATTTAAATGCGTCAACTGCTGCGGATTATTGCCGCGAAGGGATTGAAATATTGAGTTAAATGCGACAAATTCAGCGAGATCTCCCAAGCCACAGATAGCATATGGCGTTGGACTGAACAGCCATTTGGTTTCACTGGTATTTTTGATGGTTTTATTAAAAATTCCATCAGCAGTCTGACATAGTACCATTGGTTTAAAACCAACAGCATTAGCCATGGTTATTGCATATTGATTTCCATGGGAAGGTATTTTTCTTAACAATTGTAAGTGCTTTTTTATGTCAAAATCTAAAATACTCCTATCAATTTGGAGATTTTGTCCCCAATTATCGTCCAATACTGCGGTGGACGATGTCATTATATCTCCAAGTTTTGGACCTTCTCTCGCGTCTGTTGTGCTATACAAAGGGCCATAAGATGCTTTTAATCCCGTGAACTGACCTCCAAAAGTGCCTTTGCTCAGTATGCTTTCAGCCGTTGAAACAATGGTGCTAAACTCTTTCGAAAGATCCACCGTATTATTAGACGAGACCAGTGCGCTTATGGCAGCATCAACTTCTCCAACCTGCTCCTTTCTACAAACAATGGTGCGCACTCTTATGCGCTCAAGGGCACATTGCCGCAAATCCCCCATGTCATCATCATTAAAGTCGGCTTGAGGTCCCGACGATCTCTTCGTGCTTGTAAAAAATTCCTTCTCTGCTGCCTTTTGTAATGCATGTAGGTGCAACAGGGATCCAATACTCGATTCTAGTCTGTTCTTTCTTTCTCGCATATCGCCTATTTGGTCTGCACTTGGCCATCTCTCGACTTCTGTTATTTTCGTTTCAATTTGTTCAATAGCCCCATGCAGCCTATCTAGTTTTTGTGATAGTTCAGATTCCGAATCATCTGAAATTTCTTTTTGTGTCTTTTCTAACTCTTGTCTTTTTTGTGCCAATTGTCTGGAAATTGCGTCTATAT
>JAITAS010000053.1 GCA_031284015.1 Puniceicoccales bacterium
TCATAGAACGCCCTCCCGAGGTTTATTCTTTTTTAATTCCCTCGTAGCAGTTTGCACACGAGACTCAAGAAACTCCAGTAGATCTGCCTCTCGAAATTTTCTTAGGCGTCCAAGTTTTATGGATTTTAGCTCGGGATATTGTTTGGTTGATATCCAACCTTGCAGCGTTCGGGGGTTTATCCCAAGAAATTCTGCTGCCTCCTTGACATCTAACAAATTTTTGTTATAATCTTTTGCTGTTCGCTGCTGTTCGCTGCTGTTCGCTGCTGTTCGCTGCTGTTCGCTGCGCATTAGTGCACTACTCGTAGTCATAAGTAGATGCCAGTGTGTGAAAAAATTGTAAACATCCAAGGTTTTTTGAAGAATATTTAAAATATTTTAATATTTCTTCGGTTTTTCTGGTTTTTTGAAAACCTCTTTAGCTTTCCTAAATCTTTTTTGGAATCTTTTTTGGAAAACAGTTTTTTTGGCAATAATTTGGCAATGGTCTTTTCTTGATGCTCCGTTTTGTGCTTACCCTATTCCCCGCCAAGCCTGTATTTATGCAGTTTTCACAACTGGCGAGGCAGGAGGGAGTCGAACCCTCGACCTTCGGCTTAGAAGACCGCTGCTCTGTCCACTGAGCTACTACCCCTTAGTAGAATGGTCATATAAAGCCATTTTCTACTATTGTGTCAAAGCAAAAATTTGTCCCTAACAGCCTTTCTATCTAATATTTTTGGCGTACTAAAAATGCTGCTGTCTCTCTGGAAAATAAGAAAAAAAGAAATTTGCAAAAACATGGTTATTGGGTTCGATGGAAAAAATGATGACGTATGTTAGTAAAAAAACACAACAACTCGACCGAAGCTTAGCCGAGTTTATATGAAAGCAATATTCCCACTCCAGAGCTACATTGGTGATTTCACGATTATCTTTTCCCTTACTGTCTGCCTTATTTTTCTTCTATATGACCCTTGCATTTGTTCAGTAAATTAAAATATGGGGAGCAGCTTATTTTTGCCATTGAAAAATCGAATGACCAAATTAGCTTTGCTAAATTATGATTAAATTTTTAGCCAAATTGGTGTTATGTCCTATCAAATGGGTAGCGAATTTTGTTTTGAAACTGGCAATCGTAGTCACTATTCTTTTGTGTTTAATTCTTTTAGCTGGAAATTTCTGGATTCCAACGGTAGTGGAGACCACCCTAACAAAAATGTCTGAGTTTAAAACTTCCGTTGGCAATTCTAGCGGTTCAATTTTTCGAGGACGACTTGATTTAAAGGATTTCAAAATAAAAAATCCGAATTTTTTATTCCAAGCAGAAGATTTTGTTTCCATCAATAACATTGTTATCGATATTGATGTGATGAGTTTATGGAAAGACACAATTGTTATTGAAGAAGTGATCCTGAACATCGATGATTTATCAATGGTAACGAATGGCAATGGAGAAGATAATTACACTCTTTTCGTTAAAAATTTAAAGCAAGCGGTAAAGGTGCCAAAAGAAGCAGCAGATAAAACGGCAAATACCCAAAAGCATGGTCGCAAAAAATCAATTTTAATCAAAAATTTGACGCTGTCTATTTCAACGGTTCATGCTATCGATGAACGTAAAAATTCATCGAGAGAATATAAAATCGACTATTGCAACGAGTTTCATGACATTACTGATTTTTCAAAACTTGGGCTGCAATTGGTTGGCGACCTCGGAAAGTTCGGCATATCCATAATGATAGATTCCATAATTTCATCCATTCCAATGGTCCCTAGCATTGCAACCGATGGAATCATTAAAATAAAAGATGTTTCTTTGGATGCTGCCAGTAAAACGAAAGACCTTGCAGAGAAAGTTGGTAGTGGTATTGGAAATCAGATAAAGCTGTTGTTAAAAAAGGGCAAATAAACTACTTTGCTCCCATAGATTTTTTGTAAGAATTTAAGGTTCCGGCAATTGAATTCTCGATTACCAAATCAGCGATAGATATGCGAATACCTGCTATAAGGTCATTGGTGAGTTCGACAGAAACGGACAACTTCCTTCCCAAAGTTTTTTCAAAATGGGATCGGAGGATTTCCGCACTAGAAGTAGATAGATTGCCACAGTGTTCAATTTTCATTGAAGTTTGAGTAATAAATTTTTCAAGGGCGGTCAAATATGAACATAGTACAGCTTTTAGTTCTTTTTTTTCATAAAGTTCCTTCAAAACGGTAATTGTGCCCAATACTCTCTCATAATCCAACAGCGAATCTTCACCCAAAGAAAGCTTGACCAGTTCAATCCCCAATGACTGTAACCTATGATTTTTCACCACAAATTTTCCGATATCAGCACTTCTTCAGCCAATTGAACATATTTGTTTCTTTCCTCGCTGGTCAAATGTGCAGACAACACGCTTTGGGCAATATTCACCACAAGCGTTCCAATTTCCGATTTGGCATCTTGGATCATCTTATCGTGCTGGAGAGCAATTTCTTTTTTAGCATTGGATATCATGTTGTCTGTCAATCTGCGAGATTCCATTTTACCTTGCTCTAAAAAGGATTTGGCGTTATTTTTAGCCGACTGAACAATGTCTTCTGCTTCCTTTTTTACGGAAGCAATTCTTGCGGCACGCGAATTTTCAAAGGTGGTGATTGCTTTTTGCATTTTATCGGCGTACTCCAAACCAGACTCTATTTTTTCACGCCTTTCGGCCATTACCTTGATAACACTTTTGAATCCAAATTTATACAGCAAAAATGTTACAAGTAAAAAGTTCAACGACTGGATAAGTAACAAATGCCAATCGACGCCAAACTTACCTAAAAGACTGTCAAAATCAACCATACCGAACAATTATACTGTTACTGCCATTCATAGTTCAACCGAAGGTATTGAAAAACTATGAAAAAAATAATGCATAGAACGCAATAGCTTCCGCCAAAGCCATTCCAAGAATGGATTGTACCAAAATTTTACCCGAAGCTCCCGGATTTCGTCCCACCGCATCAACGGCTCTGGTCCCAATGCAAGTAACCCCTATTGCTGCAGTGGCACAACCTAAAGCTTGGACCAATCCTTTCGCAATATCACCAGTTAATTCAGCTATCATATTCAACATGTTTTTCCTTTCTTAAAATTCTTCGCCATGGGCATGGTCTTCATGATTACACACTAACCCAATGTAAACAGATACTAGTAGTGTAAAAACAAAAGATTGTATGATTGCAACAAGAAATTCCAAGAAATAAAACGGCAATGGAATTAGGTAAGCCACATAATTTACGATCGGTATATTTTTTAACACACTAGAAAAGCCGTACACATTATGCAATAAATTCTCGCCACCAAAAGTGTTCCCAAACAGCCTAAATGACAGTGAAACAATTCTACAGAGAATTGAAATACATTCCACCAATCCAACGGCTAAAAACAGAATACCCAACCCACCATATGTCACAGATGAAAGCTCAGACTTATTGGCTTTATTTCCAAAAATTTCAAAATATAGACCCTTTGTTCCGGCACATTTGATACAAAAATATCCCCATGCAAAAAAGGATACTACCGCTAAAGCCAAAGTCGTATTTAAATCTGAATTCGCAGGCCTAAAAAATGGTCTAAATTCACCATTTGAATTGATACCTATACTGCCAATACCAGGCAACAGTCCACATATATTCTGCAGTAAAATGAAAAAAAAGATACCGAGTAAATATGGAAAAACTGCCTGAAATGCTTTATGTCCCATGATAGGCTTAATAATTTCATGTAATCCTTCAATTACAGACTCTATGATCGCTTGACCTGTGGAAGGAATGACCCTTGCTCCCCCTCTTAGGAGAAATTTTATCAAAAAAATTACCAGCACCGACACTATCCATGTCAGGATAATGGAGTCTGTTATGGCAAACCTACCGGCTGAAAATACTGCCGTTGAAGAAAGACTAACTCCTTCTTCAAGGTTTGCGCAATGTACCACATTTGGCAATAGCACAAACCCTGTAAGGATTAGTATCAATTTTGTAAAAAAACTTTCAAGGGTTTTCATCACGAACACCATCGGCACTCGATGGAAAGAGTTTTTCACAAATTTGCAATCCAATATGTTTCGGGGGATTTAAAAATAATTGGCATGTGTTTATCCGTCTGCACTTCGTGTATAAATCGCACTCCAATTTCTAAAATTTTGACCAATACCCCTTCGGTACCACCACATCTCGTTTTTATTTTTCCACCGTCCCCTTTTTCTGCTCTCTACCATTTGTGGTGCTTTTAGCTGTTAATTTTTCTATCTAACCTCATTTTTCGCACAGGAAGTTATTATAATATTTATTTAAATATACTAAAATGAGGCTGCTAAGCAGTGTTTAAGAAGGTTGGGGGAAATATTAAAATTTTTATAAAAAAGAGTTGACTCGCATGTTTCAAAATTTAGCTTCCACCAACACTGTCTTGAGTAGTGGATTGAGCGTACAATTGGAATAATTTTTTTAGATTGCAAAAAATAACTTAATTCGTGAAAAAGTTCTTGACGGAAGTCAGAAAGGAGTGCAGTGTAAGGAGGATAAGTAAACGATTTTTGTTCTTTGAAAGTACTATTTTGTGTAATTTTGTACGGCTCTTATGGAGTCAATTAATACTTTGAAAGTATTGTCCAAAAAATCTATGAATAAATCAGGATTTTGGGCTCTTCTGTTTTAAATGTTCTATTTTAAGTAGAAATTAAATAGGAAAATTCGTCTATGACGAAAAATAATTATGGAGAGTTTGATCCTGGCTCAGAGTGAACGCTGGCGGCGTGGTTAAGACATGCAAGTCGAACGAGATTTGATTGACCGCAAGGAAGGTCAATGAAAGTGGCAAACGGGTGAGTAACACGTAAACAACTTGCCCTTTAGTTGGGGATAGCTCGCTGAAAGGTGAATTAATACCGAATGTGGTGGCCTCTCGCATGGGAGGCTTACTAAAGCCTGAAATGGCGCTAAAGGAGAGGTTTGCGGCCTATCAGCTAGTTGGTGAGGTAATGGCTCACCAAGGCTAAGACGGGTAGCTGGTCTGAGAGGATGATCAGCCACATTGGAACTGAGACACGGTCCAAACACCTACGGGTGGCAGCAGTTTCGAATCATTCACAATGGACGAAA
>JAITAS010000001.1 GCA_031284015.1 Puniceicoccales bacterium
TCTATCGTAGGTTATTTTACATTCTCCTTCAGTTTTTCGCTTACCGTCTTCATAAAATTTGATATGCTCCAGATCTCCATTTTGGTTGTTCCGAATTTCAAAATAGGTCTTAAAATCATCTTGTGATCTGATACAGGGGACTAAAAAAAATTCTTCTCCCGCAAATAATGATCGGATCGTGTCTAGTTCCATACCCCATTTTTTACTATATGGTTCCCACCTGGCATCAAAATTTGAAATATCGATGTGATTCTCTTCAAATATTATGGGGGAATAATCCGATGCTTTTGTGATGGTAGGGAAATAGGAAAGTATAAAAATACTAAAAATCAGAAATCTTCTAAACATATGGCTCGGGAAATATACCAAAAAATATCATTGTCAATTTTTTGAACCCGAAAGGAATATTTTCGAAATTACCATGATTCACCTTCAAGGTTCATACCCTGTTCATGCTGTTCCTTCATCTCATGCACCCAACGCAACACTTCAGCTACTGGCTCAATCAATTCTGTAGGAATAAAAGTCATAACTTCTCCGACATCCATAAGGGAATGTGCTAGTGGTACGTTACGCATTATTGGAATATTGTTTTCCCTGGCCACACGTATCATTTCTTCTGCAATAGCACCCTGTCCCGTTGCTAAAATGATAGGCAAAGAAGATCCTTTGCTCTTCATATTATAATACACAGCTACAGCAATATGTTCAGGATTCGTTATCAATACGCTGGATTGCTTTGTTCTTCGAGGAGCATCTTGCTCTATCATTTCCCGGTGTAATTGTTTCCGTTTTCCCTTGATTTGCGGATCCCCTTCGCTTTCCTTATATTCCCGTTTTACTTCATCCTTGGACATTTTCATTTTGCTCATGAAGTTTCGCTTTTGGAAAACAAAATCGATACACGCAACGACAACGTATGCAAAAATCACATTGTATGAGAAGCGTTTCATTATAGGCCCAAGAATATTAATTACTCCCTTAATCCCATAGAATGGCAATAGCAGTAAATCCCTGATGAGATTTTTTATAACCGTATAAATCAATATGCCCAAAAATATTATTTTGAAAGTTGATTTCAAAAATTCGAATAAGTTTTTTTTGGAAAAAATTTGTTTAATTTTTTCCGCGGGATTAAGTTTTTTTAAATCTGGCTTTACCGTTTCAAAAGTGAGTAAAAATCCGATCTGGGCACAATTTGAAATCACTGCCATAAGCATGCAAATCCCAAGTGCTGGAAGCACAAGACTAATCATTTGCTTAAAAATCCCCATAAGAACATTGGAATAGGCCATTCTGAAATCTGCCGACAGATAGTCTATGGGAAAAACCAACATGTCTCCGATGGCTTTTATGTGACCGGACCATCCAACTCCTATGTAGGCGTACAAACCTATTAGGAGAGAGGTAGAAACTACGTCCGTGCTTTTGGACACTTGTCCTTTTTTTCTAGCATCCCGCAGCTTTTTCGGCGTGGGCATTTCTGTTTTTTCACCACTCATCTACCTAACAAAAGTTTTAACAAATTCCGCAAGTTTACTTTCAGATGTGAAATACCGCTCGAAGAAATAGTTCAATATAGACAAATACATAAACAGGAACATCATTGATAGCCAACTTTTTATCGGCATTGACAAGAAAAAAACATTGAGCTGTGGGGCAAACCTGTTGACCATACCCAGCCCAAACTCCGCCAGAAACAAAACTATCAATATGGGAGCTGCCAAACAAAACATTACTGACATTAGATCCTTTACTAGCTCCATAAAAAATACGGCAAATCCTACCTCAAACTTTGGAAAATATGTAAACACAGGCCATGCTTGATATGTCTTATATATGAGGTCTAAAAAAAACAAAAAACCTCCGGTTGAAAAAAATGTCACCGACATCATTTGTATTAAAAAACTCCCCATCAGTGACGTTTGGGTACCTGCCATTGGATCAAATATTGTCGCCATTGACGATCCACGTTGGACGTCGATTATGAAACCAACTCCTTCCGCCGTGTAAAAAATGAAACTTGTAACAAACCCCAAAATAATCCCTATTACTGCTTCTTTGATCAACAATCCGCCCATCATTAGAATGGCAAATTGTCCCTGTGGAAGCGTTGGAAATATCAAACAGAATAGTGGCAATGACAATGCCAGTATGGTAACATTTCGTCCAGTTCCCACCACAAATTGGCGTGAGAAAAATGGAGCTACTGCAAGTGCGGCTCCTAATCGTACCATTGCTATAATTATTAGGGCGCATGTGCTTGATATTTCTTTTAATGGCGTGTCCATGGTCCACCTATCACTTGGCTAACAACGGGAATTCTTCGAACAAATAGGTAGTGAATTCCAAAATTTCACCGCCTATCCAGTGGGTAGTCAAGGCTAACACTACGATTACAAAGATCAACTTTACCGCAAATCCTAATGTTTGCTCTTGAACCTGGGTCAATGCTTGTAATAGGCTGATTAATAACCCCACTATCGTAGCAATCAAGATTGGAGGCATTGACAAAACTAACACCAAAATCATGGCCTTAGATGTTACACTCAAAATAAACGACTCATGCATAATTTTCTAATCAGAGTTGCACCATTTAAGCAAAAATTTCCAGGTAAACAATCTTTAATGTTCGAAATCTTTGCTAACAAAATCTATGTAGCACCCAAGATGATTGCATGTTTTACAGAAATTCATCCTTGAAAAACCGAAAAAATGGACTTCTTTGGCGATCGTCGATTTTTCCAAAAGTTATGTCATTAACGTCCTTCAGCTGTTGCCTTAGCCTTCTTTCGGAATTACTCGACTGCCCTTTTGCAAAGAGTTTGTAGGTCATTTAAGTCAGCAAGTATCTTCTTATAGTTGATATCTTTTCTGAAACCCGTGATACATTCTGTTACAACTTTCATTTCTTCTTCTGGCGATAAGTCTCTCCCTAACCTAGTTTTCTCTTTCGCAAACTCTCCTTTTAGAAACTTTGTTGCGTCTGCCATGCCATTTGTATTTACAATTCCTCTGACTGTATTTACAAGTCCTCTGACTTTTGCCAAAAAGAATCCATATAATGCTGTTCGGGCATCGAAATTTTGATGATCCTGATTAAATACTTTTTTACGTTGGAACCGTTGAAAGAAACCACCGAGACCAGAATCACCAGTCTGTGGTTCATCTCCATACCCTACAGAGCATTGTACAGTTTCAAGTGTTACACCTCCGGAGTCCATTGTTCTATCTTTTTGGTTTTTTATCGCTTTCGATAGAGTAGAAATTTCTTTCTCAACATCATCTAATGCTTTTTTCATAACATCAAATCCGTCTACTTCTCTTCGTTTTTCCTCAGGAATTTTTCTGACGAATTCAATCAGATCAACAATTGCTTGAATTTCTTTCTGAAATTCTTGTTTGTTAAACAAATTTGACCTCCCAAAGGATGTCACATTGAGCGTTTCCAATGCTTGCGCCATGTTCGCAATTTTTAGTTTTAGTGTCGCTAAAGTCGTCATAGTGGCCAACACTTCAACGTTTACCTTCCCGTCGAAATAGAGCTTTGCAACATTGCATGCAGCGTGAACATCAGTAGGTCTTGTTTTTTGGCGCATTCTTTCCAAAAATGACCTTTGCCCTTCGCTCCATTTAAGCTTTATCAGATCGTCAAGTTGTTTTTCCTGTGCCTCTGTTCCCATAAGTGCACGCTGTGATTGAATACTACAAAATATTCGTTGTCCTTCTTGAAACATGTGCTGTCTGTTGCCTTTAAGCATATTATCAGTTATGGAGACCAATCGATCATCTGGAACCTCTAACAAAGACAATAACAAATTAACCATAAATGGATCTTTTTCGTCTGCAATCATTCCCGCCAGTCCATTATTTTGAAAATTTACTTGTTTCCCTCCTGAACTATACTGTCCGCTTTTCAATATCTTCCACTCTGGGGTGTAATTTACTTCTCCAATTTTTAGCACATTTTCTGATGAAATTAGACCTGACAAACCTCCCTCCCAATTGTTTGCAAAAAGAAAGCTGGCCATCAGCGTAAATTTTTCCAGATTACCTTCCTGCTTGATATATGCTTGAAAATTTTCCTTTGTGTCAATTTTTTCGTCCAAAAATTTTCTACAAAGAACATTGATGCTTTGCACAATATTGCGGTCTGACCGTCCTGAAATGCCAGACAAGCTCAACAGTTGCAATATATTGGTTAATTCGCCTTCGCTTATCTTTTGACTTCCATTAATTTTCACTTGAAAAGCCGACAAAGCGAGCCCAACAATGGGGCTCAATGTACTTCTGACCGATAAGCCTTGTTTCTGTTGTTCTTCTGCATACTTGATTATCGACGGAAGAAACGATAACAAATCATTAAGTTTTAAAGGCTTTTCTGGAAGCAACTCATTTAAATTTATGATATTTATCAGAATTTGAACATTTTCTTTGGCAAGGCCCATATGATTTGATACCACCGATTCATTCATCTCTGCAATAACGCACTGGGCATGTGCAACTATTTGCTCTCTTATTTCTTTTGGCAAAGTGCTATAAATCATTTTTCGATCTTCAGGCTTTAATTCTTGCGTTGCATCAAAGATCTGTTTCATAAAATCTTTGCTCGTAGAATTTGATTCAGATTCAGAATATTTAGTGTGTATTGTATTTATTGCCTCAGCAACATTGTTCGTGACAAACTCGTGTCTTTTGGCTATTTGCCCCAAGAGCATTTCTTGGATAGCTTGGATAGGTCCATTCGCATATTCTAATAGTTTGACTTGTGCACCTTCAACTCTAGTGTTTAAAGCCTTCAGGTCGGAAATCGGTTTTTCAGCACTAATTTCAATCGCCAATGCTTCATTTACTTCCTTATCGTTTACCATCCCAAAAATATTCACTGCTTCATCATAAAATCCCCTAAACGCATCGCTTTCCCCATACGCTTTTGCGTTCGCATCTTCTCCGTGGTCTCCAAAAAACACATCACACATCCTCTCAGACAAAGAATTGAGTTTTCCGAGTTCGTACTTTAACTCTTCAACCGTGTCGATCTTACCTTCGCCTTCATATTTTGCCCCACAGCGCTTGGATAATTGCTCAAGCATATCACGTACCCTATTGCCAAAAGCACGACTTATAGTTTCTTGAATTTTTACGGCAGATTCATTACCCAAAGCACCGGCATCGCTTTTCAGGTTATTGATTTCTCGTTGAATCGTCTCTAATTGTTTCTCCAGATCCTCTACCGTTGTTATTTTACCCAGGGCCTGAGTATACACTTTACCAAGCTGTGCCATACAAGCATCAAAAAGTGCACCCACAAACTCATTGACCTTGCCCAATGTCTCTCGATCATCGCCTGCCAAGCTTTCCAGCGACTCTTTAAGTGTATTCAATCGTGTGAGCATGGAGTTTACTGTTTTACAACCTCCAAATAAATTTAACGGTTTTTGGGTACATAGATTTTCAATCTGTTTTCCAATGAACTCATTGACCTTGCCCAATGCCTCTCGATCATCGCCTGCTAAGCTTACCAGCAACTCTTTAAGTGCATTCAAATTTTTAAGTTGTTCTTGTATGGAATCTGCTGTTGTACAATCTTCGAATAAATTTAGCGATTTTTCGATACATAGATTTTCAATTTGCTTCCCAAAGACATTATTGATTGTTACCAATTGCCCTTGGTTACCACCCGCCAATCTTTCTAAATGACTTTTCACCTCTTTTAGGTATTTAAGTATTCCGATTGCCGATAGTGTTGAATTAGCTTCTTTAAATGCGTTATCACTTTCCAATACACCAATAGCTTTATCTATCGTGCGATTGCTCTGTTCTGGGTCGTTCGAAACTGTGTTAGTCTTTTCAGAGACGTCAATTTGCCTCGACGAAAAAACTTTTGAAAGAACAGCAAGAATGTGTGCGAGCCATGCAGGAACTCCCGTTTTGTGAGATTTAGTATCTTGTTCGTTTCCTGTTGGGAGACTTAGGGAACGTTCGGAAAGCTTTGATTGTGCAATTTTAGAACCGGATTTGACATAAGTCCTAGTAAACAATTGATCGTCGGCCGTTACAGTTATTCTTCCTGTTCCCTGTGGGCTATCGCTATCACCTGAAACTGGTAGATTTCCCGGCCCATCTTTTACAGCATTCATAACAGAACTCTACAATGTATAAATAGTCAAATACGCGTCAATATATTTACAACTTTTAATCCATTTCGAATAGATTATTGTATTATGGCATAATTTTTGCTGACCTATTTTTATGACAAAGAAATCTTCACCAAAGGGAGGACATGAACACCTGGAAAATCATTCTCAAGGAAAGGATGTCATTGAAAGCGGCGAAAAGCAAAATGCAGTTGACGAAAATCACAGTCAAGGGCTAGATGGCGTTATTCAAGATTTAAGAAGCCAACTGGCAGACAAACAAAAGGAAGTGGATAAGTATAAGGATTCGATGCTACGGACATTGGCCGACTTCGAAAATTATAAAAAACGATCCCAAAAAGAATTTTTTGAAATAAGGAATAATGCCATCACAAGTATTTTAGAAAGTTTATTGTCGATTTTGGACAATTTCGAGCTTGGGTTAGCTGCGGCTGACCAGCATGGTAATGATAAAATTGTCGATGGATTTAAAATGATTTTTGCGAGCTTCAAAAGCTTACTTGTTTCACATGGGGTCCAGGAAATTTTCCCATTGAATAAAAAGTTCGACATGCATTTTCATGAATGCGTGCGGCGTGTGATAGATAATACGAAAGAGAATGATACTGTCATTTCTGTTGATAGGAAAGGCTATACGCTCAATGATAAATTATTGCGCCCAGCCATTGTATCAGTTTCATGCCAAGAAGAACCACATAAAGATTAAAAATGGGAAAATCTGACTACTACGATATTCTCGGAATACCCAAAAGTGCTTCCGAGGAAGATATTAAAAAGGCCTACCGCAAAATGGCAATAAAATATCATCCGGATAAAAATCCGGGAGATAAGGTCGCCGAAGAAAAATTTAAAGAGGTTGCCGAAGCGTATGAGGTCCTAAAAGATGGCAATAAACGTGCTACCTACGATAGGTATGGCCATAGTGCTTTTGAACAGGGAGGAACCCGATCCAGTGAATGGGGTTCGGGTAGTTACCGCGATCCCTTTGATGTTTTTCGCGATGTGTTTAGTGGCAATGGTTTCGATAGTTTCTTCGACTTCGGTCACCATGGCCATTCCAATGAATCAAGGAAGCAGGTGGGAAGTGATCTACGTTATAATTTGAAAATAACATTGGTGGAAGCTTTCCATGGCATAGAAAAAACCATAAAATATAGCAAACGTGAGACATGTGCTAAATGCAATGGAAGCGGAGCTGCTCCCGGATCAAAAAAAGTTACCTGCAAAACTTGTGGAGGAACGGGTATATTCTCGATGCGTCAGGGGTTCTTTAGCATGCAACAAACTTGTCCAGATTGCCATGGCGTCGGCACAAAAATTGAAACCCCATGTCTCAATTGTAGAGGGACTGGCCAAGTAATGGAACCATGCACAACGAAAATTAAAATTCCTGCGGGAATATTCGATGGAGCTAGCTTACGGATAAAAGGTATGGGTGAAGCCGGTCCAAATGGAGGGCCTCACGGAGATCTGTACGTGGCAATCTGTGTCATTGAAGATAAACGCTTTGAGCGCCATGAAGATGACCTATACTGTACTCAGAAAATTCCATTTACTACTGCAGCTCTTGGGGGAGAAATAGAAACTGAAACCATCGATGGACAAGCAAATCTTAAAATTCCAGCCGGAACACAGTCGGAAACGATGTTTCGCATTAAGGGTCAAGGAATGCCAAGTTTAAACCATCCTGGAGCTCGAGGCAACCAATACGTAAAGGTTATTATTGATGTTCCGACAAAATTATCCCGAGAACAGAAAGAAAAATTGCAAGAGTTCGAAAAATTGTATAATGTCAAAGGCGGTGGTTTTTTCCAAAGATTTAAAGAGAAGTTTGAATTCTTATGACATCACGAGAGTTTTTTAAAATAGATAAATCGTGGAAATTTGTCGAATATTTTGGGCTGGATGAAAATCCTGTTTTTTGGTTAAAAAAAATAAATTTTGCTATTTTGGATGTGCTTAGTAGATCCCCAAAACCAAGACAAGATATTCCTCCGGGATGTGCCATTGGGAAAGACGTTTTCATACATCAATCGGTGCAATTACCACCGGTCTGCGTAATAGAAGGTCCGGCTTACATCGATGAGGGGACTAACATTCGCCCGTTTACTTATGTAAGGGAAAACGTAATTATTGGTAAAAATTGCTTAATCGGGAATTCATGCGAATTAAAAAATGCCATACTCTTAAACAATGGACAAGTGCCGCATTTTAATTATGTTGGGGACTCTGTTCTTGGAAATTTTGTGCATCTTGGAGCCGGTGTGATTTTGGCAAATCTGAGGCTAGACAAGAAAGATATCATAATACGTCATAATGGAGTGCAAATCCAAACGGGTATGAAAAAGATCGGAGCGATTATTGGAGATCATTCTGAACTTTCTTGCAATTCAGTTATTAATCCGGGAACCATTTTATTTCCAAACTCAATTGTATTTAATGGAAAGGTAAAAAGGTCTTAGATTTCAAAAAAGCGATTCTAAGCCATATATTCTTACAAAGCATTCAGTCGAATGATATAATTTTTCTTGCAAATCAATATTGATTTATTTTCTTCACCATGCTAATAGATGGCGTCTGGTTTTTCTAGTTCTAGTTTTAAAGGCAGAGTGGCGAATTTTTTTGGATTTTGGACTCATGATATCGGAATTGATCTTGGTACGGCAAACACTTTAGTTTTTGTTCGTGATAGGGGGATCGTATTGCGTGAACCCAGTGTCGTTGCGATTTATGCAACCTCGCGACGCATACGTGCCGTTGGATTAGAAGCACAAAAAATGTTGGGGCGCACACCGGGAAGCATTATAACGTTACGCCCTATGAAAGATGGTGTTATCGCTGATTTTGAAGTTACGGAAGCAATGTTACGATACTTCATCGGCAAAGTATCTAATTCGATGAGGTTAGTGCCACCACGGGTCATCATCGCCGTCCCATCTGGCATAACAGAAGTAGAAAAACGAGCCGTAAAAGAAGCGGCCATTCATGCTGGCGCCCGTGATGTATTATTAATTCAAGAACCAATGGCAGCGGCAATAGGTGTTGGTTTGCCCATTGATGAACCGGCTGCTAATATGATAGTTGATATTGGTGGAGGAACAACGGAGGTTGCAATCCTGTCATTGAATGGGGTGGTTTTAGCTCGTAGTATTCGTATCGGTGGCGATGAAATGGATCATAACATAATCGACTATGTCAAACGTGAATATAATTTGATAATTGGTGAGCGTACCGCAGAAGAATTAAAAATGAAAATCGGTTCAGCTGCGTCACTGGATGTAGAAATTTCAATGTCGATAAAGGGTCGGGATGCTGTTATAGGACTTCCGAAAACCATTACCATTAGCTCTGGCGAAATTAGAATGGCATTAAAGGAGGCCGTTGTGGCTATTGTAAATGCAGTTAAGGGTGTTTTGGAACAATGTCCCCCGGAATTGTCATCTGACCTGGTTGATCGCGGCATAGTACTCGCCGGTGGGGGTGCAATGTTAAAAAATTTGGACGTTTTGATGTCCGAGGAGACGGGTCTTCCTGTTATTGTTTCCAGTGATCCTTTGAGTGCAGTTGCAAACGGCACAGGAACAGTTTTACAAGATTTATCAATCTGGTTCGACAATGAATGACATCGTTACTCAAGCTTTTTAAAAGTTAAGTTTATCCTTCCAATGAAACGGTTCACGATATTGTTTATTTTGCTTGTGGTTATCCTATTGGTCTATGTACAATGGGAGCTGAAAGATATTCCGGACCAAGGAATGTATTGTATCATTGGAAAAGGTAGGGCTACTAAACAGATGATGTTCAAATATATACGGCAGTATAATACTAAAATCGACTCTCTCAGATTAAGATACATTATAGAGTGCTACCAGTGGGAATCTGTTTTTGAGGGGGTAAATTGTGATGTTGCCTTTGCTCAAATGTGCCATGAGACTAATTTTTTAAAATTCGATGGAAATATTGATATCAATCAAAACAATTTCAATGGATTAGGTACTATGGTATATGACATATATTGGGCCTATTTTTTTACCATAAAAGAGGGTATCCGTGCTCACGTGCAACATTTAAAAGCCTATGGATCTAAAGAATCACTGCAAAATCCGTGCGTTGATCCACGATTTGATGTTGTAAAAAAAGGAAGTGTAAAGTGTGCTCGTAACCTAAACAGCAAATGGTCGGGCCCGGAGTACGGCAAGGGTTTAGAAAAAAAAATTGACATGTTGCTAAGCATGTAAATTCCTATGCTAATGATTCTATTTGCACTTACCCCAGCGATTGGAAAGTGGATAGAAGATTAAAAGTGGGTAACCGCATATGTTTTTTTCGGGAACAAATCCCCAAAACCTGCTGTCGTAACTATCCTTCGAATTATCTCCGAGCACAAAGAGATTTCTCTTTGGGATAGTAATATTGCATCCTTCCGCAAGCGTTCCGACGGGACAATAACCATTTTGGTATCCTTTTTCCTTAAAATTTAATTTTTTTAAAATTTCGTTGGATGTTGCCAGTTTTCCATCTATGAACAGTTGATTGTTACAGATATTTAGCGTATTTGTCGGTTTGCCTACTAACCGTTTAATAAAGAATTTCGGAGCCCTAGTGAAATTTTTTATGGCATTGGTTGTGAATACAACACTTTCTCCCACCTTTGGAGATCGAAAATGGCAGGAAATTTTATCAACAAAAAGCATATCACCGGGAAAAATCTCAAATCTAATGATGCTATCGCCCATTGCTAGGAAATATTCCGTATTAACCCCTTCTATTCCTTTATCTTGGCTAAAATTTGAATCAAATTTACCGCTAGCAATGACTGCTTTCCATGAGGGATAGCCCTTACAAAATCTTTCCAATAATATGCCATCTAGGGAAAGATCAATTGGACTTACAATTTGATACCTTCTATGGTCAACGAAGATCGTATACCTTCTTACTTTAGCTTTTGCTAGTCCCAGATATTTTTTTACTAGCATTTCTTCATAGGGAACCACATAGGTTATCTCATTGCTCTTTTTTAATATTGCTTTGACTAGGGGGATTGACACAGTACCACTGTTTTGGGTAAAAACATTGACTTCACGACTACAGAATTTTATTTTGTGCCATATTTTCGACCAAATGTTTGATACCGTTGTTTTCGAATCCACCAATTTGCAGGTCATCCCATAGTATGTTGGTGTCATAGAATTGGTAGGTATTTGAAAGGACTGGATGAAAAATGTACGAATGGCAATTGCCAATAAAATAGCAACAAAGAGCACTTCCGTGTTTGTTCCCAGAAATGTTTCCGGAAAAATATCTCCCCCCTGTTGTCTTAGTAGTCCGCTAAGACTTTTTGATTGAACTACCAAATTTTCAAAATTCTTTGCCTTAATAGAACTTTCCAGAGTAACAACCTGTGAACTAATACTCGCTAGAACATCGGCGCCTACAAGATGTTTGCGGTATTTGAGGATTTTCTTTGCGCTAGCAATCAAACTGCCCGACAACTCTAATATTTTTCTATGGAATTTGTTTTTACGTATAAATGGGAGCCTCATTTTTGAAACAATTTATCTAATATTTGTTCGGACGTAAAGTCATTTCCGAAATCAAGAACTTTATTCCTAACCCAAGCACCACTTACAATGGATATTGTTTTGATTTTCAGCTTTTGGGATAGAAATTTTATCAAAGCTTCATTAGCACGGCTTTCATCAGGAGGCTCCATGATTTTAATCTTCAAGATTCCATCATATAGACCAACAATGCCTGTATAAGAAGAATTAGGGATGACTCGTACGGACATTTTGCACATTTTGACTTAAAACTCTTAGCCTAAACAATAACACTAGAAAATATGTTATGTGCCGTATGTTGCTTGTTCTAGTTGAGTATTTTTTATATATTTTTCTACGTTTTCTTTTCCTACAATTTTAGTGGCGATTTCCATGCCATAGGCCTCACATAATTTTTCATAGCGCAATGCAACGGCCTTTTTAAAAGCTGTTTCCTCACCATACTTGGAAATGGAAAATGAGGTACACTTCTGTTTGCCTTTTACAGGACGCCATGTTACAGAAAAAAATCCCAATTGTTTATTTCCCTTACCATTTTTGCATAATTTAGAAATTCCCAGTACTCCCGTTTGATTTCGTTTGTCATGGGAAACGATTTTCTGACATCTTGGTTTAGAAGGTATGGCACTCAAACGGAAACGAAGGTCATTGCGAAAAATCCTTGCTTTTTCCAGTGCTTCTTCTTTCCCTCCTAGCTTCCCATCGCTAAAGAGCTTTGAATAGCGATTACCATTCTTGTAACCACGTACAAGCCATCCCCTTGTAGTTTTAGAATCAATTCTACTTATACCTCTATGAATATTTATATCATCTATGTGCATAATCAATAAAGAGTTAAGGTTTATTACCAGTCCATCACGCAAATAACGTGACACCTTGTGGAAACTTCTAAAAAAAAAATCAAAGCAATCCAGAAAAAATTTATTTTTTTGTGGAAATTTACAGGAAAAAACTTCATTACCTCCCGATGATTTATTCGAGGTTATGAAATTTTTCAAACAAACGACCTTTAAAAAAGTCGAAGAAAAATACGCATGTCAGGGATCCGTATTGTTTCTTCCATTGTTATTTTTCATTGCCGGCATCAGGGTATCAAAGCTTGCCGTTGGAACTGGCATCCTAATCGCCTCCACAATGTTTTCCCTATTATTACGGTTTGCAATACATATTTTCCATTTTAAAAGTGGCATGAATTATTCCTTCCACATAATTCGAAATACCATTATGCTACTGGTGTTAAGTATGTGGTGCGGCATGGTGTATTCCAAGTACCGATGTGAATCAAAATTACCGGTTTCCAATTATTGGCGAAATAATGTTGTACTAACTCTAAGGGCAGATACCATAGTAATTAAAAATAAACAGCACGGTATTTTCTACGGATATGGGGTAATAGATGATACCTCAAAAACATGCAAACTAGGAGGAGAACGCATATTTTTTGCTGTGGAATGCACAAACGGTACTCCCATTCCATTCCGTGGACAAAAATTTAAGATACAAGGAAATTTAAAGCATGTGAGGGAAAGTGGTGATTGGTGGTTTTTTAAACACTTAAAAAGCTTACATGTGCCCTGGATGCTTTCCAATGGATGTTTGTTGTCATGGGAAAGCCGAGCACCTTCATGGCAGGTATTTTTTAGAAAAGTTTTTGATGGATTCCTACATACCATTACCGTCGGTGTTGAAAATAAAGAAATGGAACATGGCATAATGTCTGGGATGTTAACCGGTTATAAACAGGGAATAGATAGAACATCCCGAGCGCTGTTTAATGACCTAGGGATTTCACATTTGTTTGCAGTCAGTGGTATCCACATCGGTATTCTTGCTGCGACCATTGATTTTTTTCTAAGAATCATGTGCGTTCCTAAAAAATTTCGAGCATTTCCAATTTTAATTTTATTAACGCTCTATGTCAATGCCATTGGATGTTCTCCTTCTTCCATGCGAGCGTTGACTATGGTAGCATTTTATCACGTGTCATACCTACTGGGAAGAAAACCTGCCGTATTATCAGCATTGACGAACAGCGCGTTGTTACACATATTATATGACCCATTTGTTGTTTTTAACATTAGCTTTTTACTGTCATATACGATTGTCGCTGGAATAATTCTCATAGGAATTCCGCTCAAAAATTTCCTGTCACGCACATTCTTGGATTTACATGGTTTAAATTTGGAAAGTTATCCTCCGGTTGAGCGTACCTTGTTTTACCTAAAAAAATCACTAATAACATCTTTTTCCATATCATTTGCCGCCTACTTTGTAAGCTTACCCATATCCCTTGACCATTTTGGATCCATATCTCTGCTAACAGTCCCCACTAACATGCTTATTGTTCCTTTGGCAACACTGGCAATCGTTACTGGAGCGATAACATTATTTTTCGGCCTGTGGAAAATATGGCCACTATGCGCAATACTAAACAATATTTCCTGCTGGTTTGTGTATATCTTTCATTTTTTGGCCCATGCCATACACTGTGATTTTTGCTGTTATAGAAACATAACCTTCCATTGCATTGAAAGTACTTCACTAACAATGCTAATTTTAATTGGCGCATATATGAGATTGTTAACGCAAACCGCACGGACCGATGGCTAGAACGAAAGCTAGAATGAAAAAACTTCACCCCAATTTCACATAGTCATAAAACCTTATGACTATAATCTATCGTCGAACAAGGCATAGACAATGGGAAAAAAGAAGCCAAGAAGATGAGGCATGGACGCGAAAGTACATAGGAGACACGACATGGCGGATGAATTATGAAATAGGATGGAAAGGTTGTTACTTGGAGAGAAATGGAAAGTTAGCGGGGGAGATAACCATCAGAAATGACGTGTTCTGGATTCTTAGGACCGAGGCACCACGGAAGGATCTTTCAACGAATTTTTGGGACTGAAAGAACACGCATCGCAGATTTAGCCGCTGGAAGGATCGTGGTATGTGGGAAAGTTTGGTTGACAAATTGTGTGGAGATCCGGATCTGCAGTGGGTGATGGTGGATCCCACACACGTTAAGGGGCATCAGAACGGCACCGGAGCAAGGGGAGGCAGCCAAGCAATGGCTTGCACAAAAGGGGGCTCAACAGGAAATTACATCTGGCCGTGGATAGGGTTGGTTATCCGCCTAGAGTCATCGCAACCGAAGGTACAGAACCGAATTATAAGCAGGCATTGGAGCTGGTCTCATCCCTAGACACAAGATTTGTTCTGCGGACAAGGCCGACGACTCCGACGAAATTACCCTTTCCCTTTTCTCCATTCTCCCCCGGCATTATCCCAGTCATCCCTCCCTGGATAAACAGAAACTTTCAGCGCTGCTACGATAAAAGTATTTACAAAAAAACCATGTCACCGAAAATTATTTCCTTATAGATCCTTATAGAGAATGAAGGAGTGGCGCTCCATTTCCTCTCGATACTTTTAAAATATCAATTCTTGTCTCTGCCTTCTTCGTTCGCTCCTTCTCATTTTTCACTGCTTAACCAGCTACATCCTAGCCGACGAAGTCTACAACCTTTGCGCTCACACCTTCTTTTCGTCCATTTCCATCGCTTGCTCTTTTTTCTTTTATTTGAATTTAGTCCTGCACTTAGGGAAGCAAAGGGAAATTCTCTAAGCTTTTCTCACATTTCTCAATGACTAGGGCTTGGGGGATACTCCACGACCACATGCCAGGCGATTGCTCTGTCACATAGGTAGCCAATGAGGAAGCAAAATAATTATCCCCACATTGGCCATCTTGGAGGTTCAGTGGTAATGCTATAAATGTGCTACTTGTCTGATAATCTGATGCAGCCATGAAGCAAATGCTATTCTTCGGCCGTGCCTTTTTGGCAATGTATTCAACCGATGTTTCATCTTCGTACATTATGGTAAATAAGCAATCTTTATCCATACTAGCGGCCATCCGTTCCAAAGACATCAATATGGCATCGGCGATGCGATCCCAATCGATGAATTTTGGTATGTGCCATTTATATACTTTTGCAAATGAAAATTTCTCTTCAAAAGGGGCTATTTCATCGACCAACAAAAGTATGGCGTCAAATTGTCCGATGAGGTACGTTTCGTTGATCGTTAGAATCATACGGTTATCTGTGGACCCAACGATATTCGACAGCAATGCAGATGCGACGACTAGGATATTCATAGACGGACATTTATTTTGGGAAGGCAATTAGGCAAGAGTTTTTTATAAAAAATTTAGGCAAGTCTCAAAATAAGGAACACAAAAGAAAAACAACAGGTACGCAGATGGCGGAGAAAAGGGATTGGAAAAAACGAAAGCACGAAACTTTCTTGCAGAAGAAATTTTTAAATTTATCCGGTGACAGTTTCAATAGTCGTACGCTTTTCTAGATAGCATCGTCAAATATAGAATTGACAAAGAGAGAAAAAAGCAGTGGAGAAAGAATGGAGACAAAAGCGCATAAGAAGCACGACATATCGAATAAGCTGTGGAATAAGATATAGAGATTGTTTGCCTGTGGAAAGGAAAAATTGGCAGGCATGGTAGAGACAATCGTCAGTTTATGAACGTGGGCATTGGGGTATTGCGGACTGGAACGCCGTGGAAAGATTTTCCAGCGGACTTTGGAGATTGAAAACACACACCGCAGATTTAGCCGCTGGAGAGATCGTGGTATGTGGAAAAGTTTGGTTGATAAGTTGTGTGGAGATTCGGATCTGCAATGGATGATGATGGATTCCGCCCACGTCAAGGGGCATCAGCACGGCACCGAAGCAAAGGGAGGCAGCCAGGCGATGGCTTGCACAAAAGGGGGCTCAACAGAAAATTACATCTGGTCGTGGATAGGATTGGTCATCCACTCGCGGCTTCCCACACGATTTCGGAAAATATGCCCTTATTTTTTTAAGGCCTCTTCTTTGATTAGCCTCATCGTTGGAGCCTATTTCTATTCCTCCTTTTTCTCGCTATGTCAATACTCCTTTTTGAGTCCTGAGCATAGGCTAAACCTTCATAAGAGAACAAGAAATGCGGAAAGAAGCGGAAAAGAGATTTGCGAGAAAAGCTGTGATGTTTTTCCGGTAAATCCTTCTCATTGGCCTTTCCCCGATGTTCTATAATTCTGACAAGTACCTTTTTGTTTCCTGTTCGCGACGCCTTCCACACATTTTCGAAGAAATGGCTACATCGTTTCTATCCATTCCCTGCTATCTCAAACTAATTTTTCACATGCCCATGTTCTTACACTCCCGTTTTCCTACGTCAATCTTCTTAATGGGGAGTGACTTTATGCAATTGAAAGGGGCGTGTGCATGATTTTATCTCCACGGAGTCGTTTACTTATCATATTGTACGCTAGTTTCACATCTTTAATTAGTGCTCCTGCGGCTCCAAGAGCGGCGCTCGCTGCAGGTAAGGCAATGATAGTAGTGCTTCCGAATACTACCATACACTAGAGCGTGTCGTCAAATAAAACATTGACAAAATGAAAAAGAAGGGCAAAAGCGTGGAGCATGGACGCAAAAGCACACGGAAGGCACAACATATCAGATGAATTATGGAGAAAAATGGAGAGGCTGCTATCCGGAGGTAGTGGAAA
>JAITAS010000034.1 GCA_031284015.1 Puniceicoccales bacterium
AGTAACTTTTTTCACCTGCTTATCGTCCTGGTACCTACACCAAACACCTACCTTGACCATCAAATCTTTCCCGTAATACATTTCTTCTTTGCTTTCCAACTCTTCTTTCGGCCCTTGTCTAGAAGATTAACTATAGTGGATAGCAAGCGACACCAATCTTTGAACCTAGGAAATTTTCTACCCAATGCTATATCACATAAAGCCATCACCACTTAGAGCGTGTCGTCAAATAAAACATTAACAAAATGAAAAAGAAGGGCAAAAGCGTGGAGCATGGACGCAAAAGCACACGGAAGGCACGACATATCAGATAAATTATGGAGAAAAATGGAGTGGCTGCTATCCGGAGGCAGTGGAAAAGTCGGTAGACATGGCAGGGACAACTGCCAATTTATAAACGCCGTGTTCTGGATACTGAGGACTGGAGCACCGTGGAAGGATCTTCCTCCGGATTTCGGGGACTGGAAAAACACGCACTGTCGGCTTAGCCGCTGGCGGGATCGCGGGGTATGGGAAAGTCTGATTGACAAGTTGTGCGGAGAGCCGGACATGCAGTGGGAGATGGTGGATTCCCCCCACGTCAAAGTTCATCAGCACGGTACTGGAGCAAGGGGAAGCAGCCAGGCGATGGCTCGCACAAAAGGGGGCTCAACACGAAATTACATGTGGTCGTGGATAAGGCTGGTCATCCGCTTAGAGTCATTGCAACGGAAGGTACAGAATCGGATTGTAAGCGGGCATTGGAATTGGTTTCGTCCGTAGATACAAAATTTGTCCTTGCGGACAAGGCCTACGATTCCGACGAAATTATCTTTTCCCTTTCCTCCCGAGGTATTGTGCCTATCATCCCTCCCAGGGTAAACAGAAATTTTCAGCGCCTCTATGATAAAAATATTTACAAAAAACGACACGTTATCAATATCGAAAACACCTTCCTGCGAGTGAAAGAATGGCGCTCCCTTTCCACTCGATACTTTAAAAATATCAGTTCCTTTGTCTCAGCTTTTCACATCCGCTCTATCTCCCTTTTTGCCGGTTAATTTGATGACACATCCTAGTACAACCTTGTTCTTTTCGGCAATCGCTTTGCAAAGCTTAAAAATTGTATCAGGTCGCTGTCAAACATGACCTCTGTTTCTGCAATTTTCGTGCTTTTTCCTTCGTTGTTCTCGTTTTATGATGAAAGCTATCTTTGGTGGATAAATATAAAGCTAGAACTTTTATCTATTTTGCGGTGATCAATGTTTGTTCTGCAATAGTTCGTGTGCCAATTGAACATTGCCGATGGTTGTTCCGAGAGCCCCAACTACCGTGCTAATTACTGTGGGAATAGCAATTGCACCTGCTCCAAAAGTTGCCACTGCAGCAGCAATGGAAGCAGCCGTTGCAAAAACTGCACCAGAGATTTTTAATCCCTTTGTAACCTTTGCTTTGTTCAATTTAGAGCTCACAATGTCATAGGCTGTTTGGATATCTTGTTTTATTTTGGCCAACTCTTGTTTCCCACCAGCATCCGTCACATCTCTGGTAAATGTATCAAATTTATCCAGAGCAATTTGCAAAAACTTCTTCGTATCTTTTTTACCGAAATTAGCCCCTCCAGGGCCTTCAAAGTCCCTATTTTTTTCTGGATGCGTCAAAACGTCAATTGCTAATCTATTGCATTGTCTAAGCGACATGAGTGCATCCGGTGTCAATATTATGCCATGGTCCTCTAATTGATTGCTGTCTCCACTAAGAATTCCTTTAGTTTGTTGCATCATTCCTGCACATGTTTTCCCCATTGTTGCCTGCACAATGCTGCTCGCGGAGCTAAGGTTTGATGCTACAACGTTTACAACCCATGGCACTAAACTAGCACCGCTAGTCCCTATCACTCCGGTAATGTTAGCTGCAATTGAAGCTACATTAGCTGCAATCCCAGAAATCTTTGCTCCTTTTGCTATCTTCAATTTTAAGTGCACAATACTTTGGGCCGCCACTAGAATTTTCTCGGTATTTTTTTTAAGTTTAAGATCAGTGTCCCCATCAAGGGACATTGAATTTAGTTGTTTTAACCTAGCTTTTATTTTACGCAGTGTATCCTTTTTCCCAAATTTCGGGCCATTTCCATCATTCGTTACCCCAAAGTCCCTATTTTTTTCTGGATGCGTCAAAACGTCGATTGCTAATCTGACACATTCCTGTAGTTCCTTATCATCAATTGTGTTCACAAAATTTTCTCCAACATGGTTAAGATCTTCAACCGGTACTTTGGACAGCCCCAAGCCTACCGTATCTAAAACAAGAGAACAACACAGGGCCGACAACTGTGCCAAATTTCCATCTAAAGCAGCTAGGGTTCCTAATGCACCCCGATCAACATAAAAAGATCCTCTCTCCCCAACAGTAGCCGCAACGTCTAATACCTTTGTAGCACGATTGCCAAGGGAAGTATCTGTCATTTTCCTTGTTGGTTCTTGAAGCTGCATATTAGCAGCGTTGACAACGTTGGATGCATTTCCTGGCTCCGCTACCTGCCATGTTGCATTACTTTGCTTCGCGTATACTACCCCACTCTCGTCCACAGGGTGGAGATATTATCTAATATTTTACCATAGTCAAGGTACTTTAGGCCGATATCCAATTGTTTCTTGGGCTTTGAGGATCCGCCATAAGCCCATTGGAGTAACATTTCTCTATTTTTGGGTTATCTGTAGCATTTGACCATTTTTGAATAGCGTTACCGCACGTGTACTCTCAGACACAGCGATGGCAATACAGTCGGCCACGCTCGATATGGAAGCTGCTGCCGTGTGTCTTGTTCCGAACCCTCCGGGCATAATAACATTGTGATTTGGTATATAAATCAATGTGCCCGCGGATTCTATGATGCCATCGCCGCGAATTACAAAGGCTCCATCTATCAAAGAAAATTCTTTGATGGTCTCATCCATAAATGGGTTGAAAATGCTTCGCTCAGCCTCTGGATAGCCGTAGAATGGGTTAAAAACAAGCGATTTCATAAATAGGGAAATCTTATTTATATCCCCAATGACAAATAGGCAACCAACGGCTTTCCCTTCCCGTCCTTCAATTGCAATTTCTGTAGCGATCGATAATACACGTTCCAATACTTCGGGTTTTATATCATTTTGTAAAAAGCTTGTATTGGAAGAAAGAACTTGATGAAATTCGTCTTGAACATTAACTATGAACAAAGTATCTAAAATATTTGAAACCGTGTTGCACCCAATGCAACAAATCTTTGCATTATGGGAGATAATTTTCTTTGCTATGCCCAGCAAAATCGTCCCACGAAACCCACGAATCCAGTTAGTCGGTACTACACTAACATGGAATTCCACATGGGAATCATAGATGACACTGCTCGAATCGGACTCGCTTTGTATTACATGTATTAACTCTAGCCCACTAAAAACTTCTTCTATATCAATATTATTAAGATCGACATTGCCAAACAATATAACGCTTGTACACTTCGATTGGCGTGCGATTTCAACGGCATACTTTAGGAAAAGTTCATTGGGTCCCTGCTGAGTAGTTTTAATCTTTTTGTTAACATTCTTTAACAAATCTATTAGAGTGGTTTTAAATACTTCAAATGTTTCTGCCTTTTGTAAAAGCCTGACAACCGATAGTTTTTGAAAAAAATTTACCAGACTCGCGATGATTTTTAAAACATTGCATTCATTTTTTGATACCAATAGCAAAACGAGAATATGCACATATTCTCCTTCATTGAAAAAATTGTATTTTACTCCGTTTTTAGACCACCCGATGTATATTTCATAGGGAGATGAAAAATCTAAACACACATGGGGAATAACGATCCCATTGCCTACATAGGACGAGATTTCATTTTCCTTGGTTTCTAGTTCTGAAGCAATTGCACAAATATTCCCTTTAAAACTGCTAGATGATAACATTTCGCTTATAGCATCTGTAAAAGATGAACTTGCCAATTCTATAATGGAATCATAGTTGAAATATTGAATCAAACTCATTTTGTATCACCTGCCCAGCAGTGAACATAATTTTTTAAAAATTTAAAGACAAATATACCAAACAATTCTTGTAATATCATAGCTGATTTATTGAATAATTTTTAGAATCCTTAGTCAGGAAATGAAAAGGGAAGAATTATGCGAAAGCCAATCTTTGCATTAAGATTTAGGTCACAGCGTAATTGGGGTTGCTTTATCTTCTAAATCTTGCCACTCTTTGTATTGCCATGCCTCAAAAAAAGATTGACTTTGTGACAAAAAAGTAAGCTCTAAGACAAACATAAAAGGGGGCTTAAATGAGTTCAATTGCAATAACCATTACTAAAAAAATAGAAAGTGAAATTCTACAAAAAGCTCCCAAATGTACAGATGGGCACACCATTCAAGTAGCAGATACAAAAGGGCAAAATATTACAATTGTCGGCGCAAAGAAAGGAGGAGTCGAAGGCGGTGCGATTATTTCTTTAAAAAACCGTGTTGGAAGCGTATCTAGTGAAAGCTCATCAACAACCACTCAGCCAACGGAGACAAAATATGTCGCCAAAGTGATGTTTGGTGATGAGAACATTCAAGGGAGCCATTATCTCGCATCAAACGCTAAAAGTGCATTAAGATCTTGGTGGAGCAGAAGAATACTGGAAGAAATCAATACATCTGTAATGCAGGAATTTGCAGCGTTAAAGCTTGCTAAGATCTTAAATCCAAGAATAGTGCCGGATGCTAAACTAGGATGTGTGGAAGAAAGTGATAGCAAAAAACGGTTTTTTCTGATGACGGAAGTGGCCGGACAAAAAGAAGGAGAAAAGTTTAAAACATTTGACAAAGATCCTAAGGTCGAGGTTTCGAAGGACATGTGGCAGTCTGCTTTTGCCATATCTGTTGGACTGTTAAATGATCAAGATGTGAACAAGGGAGACAACATAGGCGTGGTGTCTGATGTCCAGGAGAGTAAACGTCTATGCTTGTTTGATTTAGGGCACCCAACGCCGGATAAGTTTGAACTAAACCCAAAAACTTATTTGCCGCAATCTACAAACTTACTTGCCAATGCGATACTATGGTTAATAAATCTTTTCGTTTCGGCAAATAATTTACCTTGGACTTTTACCATGGTCCCAGATATAGAAAGACAATTATCCCCGCAGGAAAGAAAAGAAGCGCTCGAAATGGTTTTAGGAAAGAAAGATGAAATTTTCAAAGAGCTTGACAATATGATGGAAGGACTAAGTAGTGATCCTTCTGCCCAACAAGCAATTCAGAATCTGAAAAATGGAATCGCAAATCGCATAACATATCTTGAAAATTTGTTGCATCCAATAACCGAAAGCGGCAAAAGCAATTCGCGAGAGGCTGTTCCAAACTAGAGTGTGCCATCAAATTAACCGGCGAAAAGGGAGATAGAGCGGATGTGAAGGGCTGAGACAAAGGAACTGATATTTTTAAAGTATCGAGTAGAAAGGGAGCGCCATTCTTTCACTCGCAGGAAGGTGTTTTCGATAACGTGTCG
>JAITAS010000069.1 GCA_031284015.1 Puniceicoccales bacterium
CATTTTTCTCCATAATTCATCTGATATGTCATGCCTTCTGTGTGCTTTTGCGTCCATGCTCCACGCTTTTGCCCTTCTTTTTCATTTTGTTAATGTTTTATTTGACGACACGCCCTAGAATCAGGACTCAAAAAGGAGTATTGATATGGCGAGAAAAAAGAGGAGTAGTAACGGGCTCCAATGATGAAGCTAATAAAAAATAAGGGCATGTTTTTCGAAATCGCGTGGGAAGCCGTAGGTGGATGACCGCAGGGTAATCGGTGGGATGGTGCACGTGCTCCGAAACGGCTTAAAAGGCGAGATGCGCTGAAAGGGTATGGGCCATACAAGACGCTTTACAATCACTTTGTAAGGTGGAGCAAGGAAGGAGTGTTTGCGAAAATTCCGCAAAAATTGTCCAAGGAGAGGGCCAAAAAATTTTGATAGTCGACGCAACCCATTTGAAAGTTCACAGAACGGCGGCAAACCCGAAAAAAGGGGGGCTTCGCAGCGGCACATTGAGCGACGAAAGGCGGACTTTGCAGCACATTGCACGCCGTTTGCGATACCTTCGGGTAGCCGGTGAGATTGTTACTGACGGCAGGTAACGTTAATGAACATCGTTGACCCCAGAAAATTACTCAAAGATTTACTGAAGGCGGATTATCTGCTGGCAGATAGGGGATACGACGCCAACTGGTTCCGCGAAGGACTGAGGCGGCGGGAGACGGGAGACAGAACCATTTATACCTTCCACGGGTACCCCAAAATCAAACCCCATTAGATGGGTAAATTTGCACAAACGGCACCACAAAATTGAAAACAAAATTGAAAATATGTTCTGTAGATTGAAAGATTGGCGCCCCATCACCACCCGCTACGACCACCGCGCTCACACCTCCTTCTCCTTCCATTTCCATCGCCTGCCCTTTCCTCTTTTATTTGAGTTTATGAGTCCTGAGCCTAGCGCAATTGCTCATGTCCTGTGCAATGGACTGAGGTGGAAGAATGTCCTAAGGGAATAGGTTCACACAAGACGTTGTACAATCGCTTCACCCGATGGAGTAGGATGGGATATGCGCCAAGATCTTGCAAAAAGATGTCCAAGTGCAAAACGGAAATCCTAATGGTCGACGCAACCCATCTGAAAGTACACAGGATGGCGGCGAGCCTAAAAAAGGGGCTTCGCCCGGCACACTGGGCGAAAGAAAGGGAGATTCGGTAGCAAGCTACATGCCGTTTGCGATGGCCTTGGCGACTAATGGAGTTGCTGCCGTCGGCGGGGCATGGTAATTGAGAATCGCCCATGCATACGGTAACAACAGAAAGATAAAAGGTTCCCATTGGGGAAATCAATCATTTCGATCATATAATCGGTATTCTTTGAACATCAATTTGGATCTGAAGTAGGTCATAATCGACTCAACGTAGATCAAAGTGCATCAATTCTGAAGGAAAGCACGGGGTAATAACCCGGAGATGGCATATACAAAAGGGAACTCCATACGAAATCACATATGGCCGTGGCTAAAGAATGGTTGTTTGATCCGAGCTTTTCTAACTAAGGATGCAAAACGGGATTGTAAACAAGTATTGAAACCGAAGTCACGCTATCTTTTCGCTGGCAAAGCATATAAACAAATGAGATTTTGCAGTTTCTCACACCAAAAAAATCGAACCCACTACTCTTCCTACTGCTAACGGAATAAAAGCTTACCAAAGCCTACCCGAGAAAAGGGCAATTATAACTGCTCTAAAATACTAATTTCTTCGGATCCAATGCCAAGTTTCTGAAATTTTTTGGCTTGGGGAATTAACCTAGAATCTGCAGAAGCACGCATTTTATTGAACGCTTCAATGGTATTTGCTAAAGATCTTCCCATGCCGTTAAAATGTTCAAAAAACACTTTTAGCCGAGCATACATTTCCCTCCCAACTTCTGCAATTTCCTTAGCTTCATTGGCAAGGTATGCCTGTTTCCACCCATATGATATAGCCTTTAGGAGGGCGATTAATGTCGTTGGAGTAGCCAAAATAACTCGTCTCTCAACACCGAATTCCAACAGTTCTCCATTGGCTCGAAAGGCATCTCCTAGGAAACTTTCACCAGGTAAAAATAAAATGACGAATTCCGGACAATTTTCAAATTGTTGCCAATAATTTTTGGAACTTAATTTTTCAATGTGCCGTTTTACCTGTGCTGCAAATGTTCCTAATGCGGACTGTTGATCGGATTTTGACTTCGCTGAAATCGCTTCCAAATATCCAGATAATGGGGCTTTGGCATCGACAACGATAGTCCTTGAGTTTGGCAAATTTATCACCATGTCAGGTCTGAAACTTTGTCCATCCGATGAAACAACATTTTGTTGTTCTTCAAAGTCTACATGTTCCATCATGCCAGCCAATTCAACCGTTCTTCTCAATTGCATTTCCCCCCATTGCCCACGAAAATCAGGTTTCCGCAGGGCATTTGACAAATTGTTCGTCTCCTCCTGTAACGCCGAATTAGCCTGTTGGGATAGTTTTAACTGTTCCGCCAAACTAATGTATGCTGACTGCCTTTGATCTTCCAATTTTTTGAGCTTTTCATCGAACAGTTTTAATGTGCTTTCGATAGGTTTTACCGTATTTCCAAATTCGTTATTAGCTTCGTGAGTCAATGCGTTGAAAGAATTTTTTGCTAACAACAAAAATGCTTCATTGTTATCTTTGAGTGCTTTGGCTGACAGCTGTTCAAATTGTTCCTGCCATTTTCTATTGAAATTGTTGCGTTCTTCAATTGTCTCATTCGCTACGGTTAAACGAATTTCCGCTTCCGCCAATTTCCTTTGCATGATATTTAACTCCGCATTCTTTCTTACATAGGCAATGGCAATAAATAACACAATGATTCCAAGAATTATTTCAACAATTGGCATATTTGCTTGTCTAATAAAACAAGAGAACTATGCTATCAAATTCGATAGTTCTGCCATCGACTTTTCCCCTAGCCTTCCGAGTGGCGAGCGACATTCAGCCGATGAAATAATATTTTTGGAATGTAATAAAAATTTGATGGGAAGCGGGTTAGTTTCGATAAATAATTTACTCATTACCGGCATTAGGGACTGATACTCCTGTAATGCTCTATGAAAGTTGCCATCAGCTGCTAGCTTAACCAAATGAGCCATTTCCCGAGCAGCGATGTTCGACATAACACTTACGACCCCTACCGCTCCCAACGACATAAACGGTAATGTCATAGAATCGTTACCACTGAATACCACCAAGTCATTCCCGAAAGCTTTAACCATTTTTTCTACCCGGGAGCAACTTTCCGATGCTTCTTTTATCGCCACTATGTTGGAATATTTTTCACGCAATTTGCTAACGGTATCAATGGCTATTTCTATTCCGGTTCGCGAAGGGACTGAATACAACATTATCGGTCTATCCGTTGAATCGGCAATTTTGCTATAATACTCGACTAACCCCAACTGGGTAGGTTTGTTATAGTATGGAGTTACCACTAGGAATCCACTGGCTCCCAAATCATGGGCGATTTTTGTTTTCTCGACGGCTTTTTTAGTGTCACATGAACCAACTCCCACAAATACATCCATATGTTTGGCTTCCATTTTGGCTATTTCTACGAGTGTAATGAACTCTTCCTCCGTTAGTACTGGAGATTCCCCTGTTGTTCCTGCCACAATTACTCCATCTACTCCACCATTAACCTGTTGTTTGATTAAAATTTTGAAGTCTTCCAATGCCAATGCTTCCTTTGAAAATGGGGTAACAAGCGCTGTATATAGACCTTTCAATGGCATAAGTGTAATCCTTTACTGCAAAATAATAGAAACATTATTTCTCCATTTGGCTACGGAAAAATTATGAAACGTTTTAATTTTTTTAAAATTTTCAAGCTCCCATTTGGCTATTCGAAAAATTATAGCAAAACAGATGCTATCCAACCAAAAAGGAATATTGGGATGGTTAGGTGCAAGAATGTTGGAATGGCAGTGTCATGGATTAGGGCATGTTGACCGTCTACATTTAATCCCATGGTTGGTCCCAAAACTGAATCTGATGCCGGCGACCCTGCATCTCCCATAATAGCAGATACGGCCACTATTATTGCAATTGCAGCTGGACTAAAGCCCAGCGTTAATCCTAAAGGAACATATACAGTGGTAATAATTGGAACCGTAGAAAATGACGATCCTATGCCGACGGATATAAAAAATCCTACAAATAGCATGCTGAACGATGCTAAAATTTTGTTGTTTAACATATATATACCGAGCCAACGTACAATTTCATTAATTCCGTTAGACATTCGCAAACTATGACCAAATCCAGCAGCAGCTATCATGGTAAATGATATTAAAGCCATCATTTTAAATCCAGCTGCAACCACATCATCCGAATCTTTTCTTTTTATGACACCCCCAAATGATAGGAAGAAAAATCCTGCCAATGCGCTTAAAATGATGGCTTTCATCAGTAACTGTACCACCAACGTAGCAACTATCGCCAAGCATGAAATGGTAAAATCTTTTCGAAAAAACACCACATTCTTTTTCAATTTTTTCACACTGGTATTTTTATAATACCTCGGCTTTCGATACCGGATAAGGGCGATCAATAATCCCACCACCATTCCCAGTGCCGGATATAGCAATGCTCGAATCAAATCATGCATGGAAATATCAACCCCATTGGCATGCAAATAATACAACATTATATTTTCTAGAAAAATTTCACCAAACCCCATCGGAATGACCATGTATGCCACTATTACTCCAAATGTTATGATACAAGCAATCAATCGACGATCAATTTGCATGGCATTAAAAATACCAATCATCGGAGGAATTAAAATGGGAATGAATGCAATGTGTACCGGGATAATGTTTTTACAGGCAATGGCCATTGCCCCTATGGTAAAAAGTATAACAAATTTAACCTTTCCATTGCTTCCCACATCTGCAGCTTGTCCTTTTTCTCCGCTGGAATTGACGTTTACCAATTGAGCCATTTTTGACATCAGAAAACTTGAAAAGCCAGAATGGGCCAAAGCTGAAGCAAATGCTCCAAGGATGGCATAGCTTAGAGCAATTTTTGCTCCTCCTCCAAGCCCTTCGGAGAAAACGGTAACTGCAGTTTCAAAAGACGCACCATTGATTAATCCACAGACAATGGCTCCCGTCGTTAACGCTATCACTACATTTATGCGCAGTACACACATTACCAAAACAAGTGTAACTGATATGACTACTGGACTAAATGGTGCCATATGATTAAATATTGCAAAGCCAACATATGACTTGAAAAAAACTAAACCGCAAGCAAATAATCAAGTCCAAGGAACATCTCATAGAAAAGTCGAATTTTTGTTATTGCTACGACGCAAAATCTCCATTCGTCGGCTCGATTTCGATTTGCACTTCTAAAATTTTTATTAAATTCCTTCAAATCAAAGGGTATCTCTCGGCTACTACATAAAACGTAAGGGCCGATCTAATCGGCCCACCTAAGTTTTGATGCTACAACCAAGCTTGTAGATTACATCATACTTACATCATACCTCCCATGCCATTCATGTCTGGCATTGCGGCATTACCTTTTTTCTCATCCGGTAATTCGGAAATCATACATTCGGTCGTTAGTAACAATCCGGCAATGGATGCTGCATTTTGCAAGGATGCACGGGTTACCTTTGTTGGATCAACGACACCAGATTTCATCAGATCTTCAAACTTTCCAGTTACGACATTGTATCCAAAAGGTCCGCTTCCTTTCAAAACCTCTTGAACGATAATAGAACCTTCTACGCCCGCATTTTCGCAAAGCTGGCGCAAAGGAGCTTCGATGGCACGGCGTACGATTTGAACACCAATTGCAATATCGCCCTCTTCTTTGAGAGATTCAATTGCTTCGTGTGTCCTTAGAAGGGCCACACTTCCACCGGCAGAAATACCTTCTTCGACGGCAGCACGGGTTGCGTGTAAGGCATCATCGACACGGTCTTTCTTCTCCTTCATTTCTGGTTCGGTAGCTGCACCAATGCTGATAACCGCTACTCCACCAGCTAGTTTTGCCAGACGTTCCTGCAACTTTTCCTTGTCATAGTCGGAAGTTACTTCTTCTATCTGTTTACGAATCAGTTTTATGCGGGCAGTAATATCACTACTACTTCCATTACCTTCCACAATCGTGGTATGTTCCTTATCGACGGTAATACGCTTTGCCCGTCCAAGGTCTTCAAGCTTTATGCTTTCGAGTTTGATCCCCAGGTCTTCCGAAATGAATTTTCCACCGGTCAAAATGGCAATATCTTCCATCATAGCTTTTCGACGATCACCAAAACCGGGAGCTTTTACGGCACAAATATTCAAGGTGCCCCGTAATTTATTTACAACCAGGGTCGCCAGAGCTTCACCTTCAACATCTTCGGCGATAATCATCAATGGTTTGCCAGACTGGGCAATCGCCTGTAGGGTTGGAAGCAATTCATTTAGGTTAGAAATTTTCTTCTCGAAAATAAGAATATAAGCATTCTCTAACACGCACTCCATGCTATCCGAATTGTTAACAAAATACGGACTCAAATATCCCTTATCGAATTGCATACCTTCAACGACTTCAAGGGTTGTCTCGATTGTTTTTGCCTCTTCGACAGTTATGGTTCCGTCTTTCCCTACCCGTTTCATTGCTTCGGCAATGATACTTCCGATTTCTTCATCCCAATTGGCAGAAACTGTCGCAACTTGGCGAATTTCATCCCCTTCAACCTTCTTAGAAGTTTTTGCCAACTCGGCTACTGCAGCTTCGACTGCTTTATCAATGCCACGTTTTATGTATATGGGATTGGCTCCTGCCGCTACATTTTTCAGCCCCTCCCGATAGATTGCTGCTGCGAGAATGGTAGCGGTCGTTGTCCCATCTCCGGCAACATCGGACGTCTTGGAAGCGACCTCTTTCACCATCTGGGCTCCCATATTTTCAAAGGGATCCTTGAGATCAATTTCCTTTGCAACGCTAACACCATCCTTGGTAACCGTTGGAGCCCCAAACTTTTTATCAAGAATTACATTTCTCCCCTTCGGGCCAAGAGTAATTTTGACGGCATCTGCCAATTGGGTTACTCCAGAAAGAATTTTTTTCCTAGCTTGTTCTTCGAATATTAATTGTTTTGCCATAGTAAATTTCCTTTCCTTTAAATATTATCCTAAAATCGCTAAAATGTCATCTTGCCTCAGCACAACCAATGTTTCTTTGTCGCGCTTTATTTCTGTTCCACCGTATTTACTGATGAGGACACGATCCCCTACTTTTATTTCAAACTCTAGGATCTTGCCTTCATCATTTTTACCGGAACCCAACGCAATGACTTCTGCTTCCTGGGAAGCTTCTTTAGCAGCATCAGGAATAATGATACCACCTTTTATTTGTTCTTGCTCGTCAATTTTCTTAACGAGAACACGATTTCCTAACGGTTTAATTTTAGTTTTAGTTTCCATAGTTCGTAATTGTAAAAATTCCTTTTATTTGTTTTTATTTGTATCATCAACAACTTCGAAATCCGCATCGACTACCTTATCTTCCCCATCTCCTGCTTTTTCCGAATGTGAGGATTGAGGATTATCAGACGTATTTCCTTGGGAAGTTTGATTGGCTTGTGTTTGGGAATACAAATCCTGGGCCATTCCTTGGAACACCGTCGTTAATTTTTCCCTAGCGGCTTTTAATTCATTTACCTTTGCGTCATTGTTTTCAAAAGCCTTCTTCGCTTCCGCAATGGCATCTTCGAGGGGTTTTCTTTTTCCATCACTAAGATTTCCACCAAGTTCCTTTAACTGTTTTTCCGTCTGATAAATAAGGTTATCTAACTGATTCCGTTCTTCGACGGTTTCCTTGCGCTTTTTGTCTTCTTCCGCATGGGCTTCTGCTTCTTTTTTAAGCCTTTCAATTTCTTCATCTGACAAACCTGAAGCGCTGGTGATGGTAATCTTTTGATCTTTCCCAGTACCCTTGTCTTTTGCTGTTACGTGGAGAATGCCATTCGCGTCAATGTCAAATGTCACTTCAATTTGTGGTACACCACGAGGCGCGATTGGAATACCATCCAATCTAAATTGACCGAGTAACTTGTTATCCCGTGCCATAGGACGTTCTCCTTGTAAAACCTGAATATCAACGGCCGTTTGGTTTTCTCCATAGGTGGAAAATATTTGTGTTTTTTTCGTTGGAATGGTCGTATTTCGTTCGATCATGGGAGTAAAAACACCACCTGCTGTTTCTATGCCAAGTGTCAAAGGTGTTACATCCAGCAATAGTACTTCCGTTACTTCTCCCTGCAAAACGCCACCCTGTATAGCTGCTCCAATAGCAACGACCTCATCGGGATTTACCCCTTGATGTGGGACCCTACCGACAAATTGCTTTGCAATGTCGATTACCTTTGGTGAACGTGTCATACCTCCGACAAGAACCAATTCAGAAATTTCGGATGTAGAAATAGCAGCATCCTTTAGGCAATTTTTACATGGCCCTAGTGTTCGCTGATACAGATCATCACAAATTTTTTCCAACTGTGAACGTGTCAATGAAATATTTAAATGCTTTGGACCATTTGCGTCTGCCGTAATAAAAGGTAAATTTATGTCTACCTGTAGGGTAGAAGACAGGGCAATCTTGGCTTTTTCTGCTTCTTCTTTTAGACGTTGGGCTGCCATTGGATCCTGCCTCAAATCTATCCCATTTTCTTTTTGGAATGTATCTGCCAACCAATCTATCAATCTCTTGTCCCAGTCGTCTCCTCCAAGAAGAGTATCTCCGTTGGTAGCTTTTACTTCAAAAACGCCATCTCCGATTTCCAAAATAGAAATATCAAATGTTCCACCCCCAAGGTCATAGACGGCAATCTTTTCATCTTTCTTTTTGTCTAAACCGTAGGCTAAAGATGCAGCGGTTGGTTCATTGATAATGCGCAAAACTTCAAGGCCCGCAATTTTTCCAGCATCCTTTGTTGCTTGCCTTTGGGAATCATTGAAATAGGCAGGTACCGTAATAACAGCTTGCGTGATTGGACAACCCAAATATGTTTCTGCATCTGCTTTTAGCTTTGCTAAAATCATCGATGAAATTTGCTCCGGAGAAAACCGTTCCGTTTTATCCCCGACCTTACATTCAATCCAAGCATCACCATTGTGACTTTCAACGACTTTATATGGTAAATTTTTTACTAGACTTTGAATTTCGCTAAGCTTGTGCCCAATCAAACGTTTTGCCGAAAAAATAGTATTTTGTGGATTCGTAACTGCTTGACGCTTAGCAGCCTGACCAACCACCCGTTCCCCGGTTTTTGTAAAAGCTACGATGGAAGGAGTTGTCCTGGCCCCTTCGGCATTGGGTACAACAATTGCTTCTCCGCCTTCCATAACGGCCATGCAAGAATTCGTCGTACCCAAATCGATTCCCAAAATTTTAGATTTTTTACCACTCATAAATCACCTTTATAATCTTTACTTACATCAAGCAATATAGCAAATTTTGTACCAAACTGCCCCCAGATAATTTAAAGTAATCTATCTGCAATTTTTTTGGCCCTTAGATATTGTTTTCTGTGTTTTTCGGTTATTTTGTTCTGCAAATGTGCTATTTTCAAAATGTCTTTGCTGGCGAAAACCGGAACAATGTTCGAAAAAATATTGTCACTGGTCAAATCTTCGATATCAGACAATACCTGATAGGCTCTTTCAGCGTCCTCCTCTCTGCCTTCTCTACGAGCTCGAATTATCGACTGCATCGCATCTGATAGCTCATAGTGGGCATCGACGAATGCTAGTTTTACGAGTGATCCCATTATGTTCGATAGTTTGCTAGTCCAGTCTTCGTGTGCCACAAACAGGGTGGCAAATTTATATGGATTTATTTCCGGAGAACACCGATATTGGCTATACTGAGGTTCGTAAATTGTTTTCAATATTGGCATACGCCGCATGGTAGATTTCTTTGGGCCACCTGGTGTATGTAGGTTAAAGTCTAGCAATTTTTGCCCATCCAAAGACAGAATAAATTGAATAAAATCCTTTGCCAATGCTAGATGCTCCGTTCCTCTGAAAATTCCTATTGGGTCTGGCGAAGGAGCTCCACCGGCGCAAGGCATAACAAATTTAAACCGATTGCTTCCATTGCGTTCTTCCAAATGTTTCGCTTCCGCAAATCCATAAAAATCAACGGTTATGCCAACTAAGCAATTCCCAGCTGACACATCTATTACTGGCCTGGTAGTTGATTCGGTAAAATATCTCCCATTTGCCACAATTTTTTGTATAAGACGTAATCCATTGATCCAACCTTCGGCTATGATCTTTTCTTCATCCTTATTCGACAATTTGTTAACCCCAAGCCTATGTTTTAAATCATCGTAACAGATCTGCATCTGTTGTTGAATCAGCATAATGAGTGCTTTATGGGTCGAACTGCTCCTGGTCGGGTCAACGATTGCTATTTTTTTAAAAAATTCAGGGCGACCGAGATCCATCCAGGTTTTCGGAAAAAATGAAATACCCTCCGCCTCAATGGCTTCACTGTTATAAATTATCCCAAATCCTGAAAGAGATCCTCCAAACCACCTACCATGCCTGTCCCACAACCTATTACCGGATAAAAATTCTGGTATGGTATCTTCGGAAAACATTTCGGGATGTTCAACTAATAGGTCAGACGAAATTAGGTTGCCTTTCGACGCTTGAGCCTCAAATTCGTAGACACCACCGCCGAATAAAATATCAATCCCACAACCTACATTCGACTTAAAAAATTCATGGGTGACTTTCGCTTCCAGGGTATGTTCTGGCAATGATAATTTTTTTTCGGACCTGGAGGCAAATGCAGCAATTACATCACTATCCCATTCGCGATGTAACTTATTGGTCCAATGCAAGCGAAAATTATTTGCGTAGGTAGTTTCAATATACCTTGCGGCATCACGGCCCCCTCCTTGATATCTCCAATCTATGTTAACTTCTTTTCCTGTTTTTGCCCTATACCAGTTTTTAAATCCAATGGTATACTCCCCCCTCAAGGTTTCATTGTGGGGAGTCATGATAGTCAAAGTTTCGGCGTTACTAATTGGAACAATAGTATTTGTTTTTTCCCTAAAAATAAGCGGTAGGCTGATCACTAGTGCAACCAGCAATACGATTACTATTTTTTTAAAATCAAACATTCTTTCGTCAATCAGTGCCCAATATCACAACGTCTTCGGAGGAAACATTGGCATACATACCCTTGTTTTGCACATTAAGAAAATGGTTCGGGTTAAGCTCCGAAATGCGTAACACAACGCCTTCTCTTTCAAATTTGAAGTGGGCAACTTCCCCAAAGTATGTCACACTCCCTATTACGCCCCTTACGCTATTTTCTGGATTAGGAAAATCGTTCAATCGAAGACATTCTGGTCTTATGGAAATACAAACCTTTCTTCCAGGTCTAGGATCCTTAATTCCTATGCTTAAAATTCCTCGAAAATTTCCAATTTTTGTCCTTACAATTGCTTCCCCAGAACCCACTTGAACGATCACCCCCTGGATTATGTTTGTCTCTCCTACGAATTCTGCCGTAAAACAGGAGGAAGGAAATTTATATAGTTGCGTTGGTGTTCCAATCTGATCAATTTTCCCTTTCGAAAATACCGCTATGCGATCTGCTATTGACAGCGCTTCTTTCTGGTCATGCGTGACATAGATAGTGGTTAGTTTATGCTCCTTGCAAATATTTCTTATTTCACAGCGCATGTCATTTCGCAATTGAGCATCGAGATTAGACAGTGGTTCATCGAGCAACAGACATTTTGGATGCACAACCAATGCCCTTGCGAGAGCTACTCGTTGTTGCTGGCCTCCCGAGAGCTCATTCGGTTTCCTTGACATATACTGTATAAGTTGTACTTTTTCCAAAATGCCACATACCAAATTTTTGATTTGTGCTTTCGGTGTTTTATTATTTTCCAGTCCAAATGCAACATTTTGGAACACTGTCATATGGGGCCACAGGGCATAATTTTGAAACACCATACCTACCTTTCGTCTATGGGGAGGCAACTTTGTAACGTTATTCCCCCCAAAACTTATTTGTCCTTCATTTGGCGTATAAAACCCCGCAATCGATCGCAATAAAGTTGTTTTTCCACATCCACTTGGACCAAGCAGAAAAAATAATTCCCCACTGGCTACGTATAAATTTATATTATCAAGCGCTATCGTTGAACCAAAAGACTTGGTAAGGTTTTGAATCCTTATATCGGTCATTAATAATGATCTTTGTTGCAATTATTTTAATGATGTCAAAAAATTTTTTGATATCACCATAATTTTCGATAAAAATTTCTTCTTCCGGCACACCATTTGGGTGGGTGGTTAATGCAAATAACACTCATCAATATGTCCATTGAATTTCAGTCATATCAAGTATCACAAGAATCAATTTGAAGGACAAACTCAAATTTTATGCCACATTTCTAATTTTTGTAAATCGTTTGCTCTTTTCTTTTTTTCGTGAAAATTAGACACAAGATTGCCAATGCCTGCAAGGAAAAAGATAGCCAAGTGTCCAAAATGCCAATGGTATAATGTTGGCCATTTACAGATGATATCACGTTGGTGAAGCTACGGATGTTCATTAGGGCCAACACAACTCCTACGTGAAAAGCCATTGGCGACAGCAAACTTTTGTTTTTAAGAAGTAAAAGTGATAGTAATATTCCAAATACCGTTAGATTTAAAAAATTCAATGGATTGAACCCATTCCAAATACTTATTATTGTCGGGATTACGCATCGAAAACCAGAAAAAATTGTGACATCGGTAACATCAAATTTTAAATGGTTTCCCGTTCCACCATGGCAATAGGCAAAAAATAGCGATGTTAATAGTATGGAGTATGCCCTGTTAAGGTTGCGCGAAAATAAATTAAAAATTATGCCACGAAAAATTACCTCCTCCAAAAATCCTATTGCAATGGCTCCGATGATAAATTTGAAAAGATTCAAAAAATAAACTTTTGCGGCAACGGGTGTAAATGTAAAAACGTTGTGGAATGCTAGCCATACAAACACTACGTAAGTAAAAATAAACCCAATGATGAAAGTTGATAAAATTTTTCGCTTAGGGATTTTGATCAACCAAATATCTTTCGATGAACGTATGTTGCAGATTTTTAAAAAAGGGAACAACAATATGACCAATGAAACTAACTGGGCTCTATTAAAAAATTTCCCAAATCCTTTGCCGATAAAGTGCTGAAATAATTCCGCCGAAAACCTATTTGTCAAAAATTTCGTTACATAAAATAGCACGGGAGCTAATAGTGCAGCAAGGAATAGGGTACAAAGATAAAAGATACCAAACAAAACAACGCCATTTTCTTGGAGAGGATAAACCTCTTTTTTAAAAAAATTATCTTTCATGTCTTACCAATGATTGCTCAGTTAGACTAATTTCCGAAGTATTGCGCCATATTTACAAATAAATTGACATGGGCATTGAAAATAATTCCCTAAGCAAAATATGAAAAAATCATTGTTTGCAATTATATTTTTTCTTTCAACGATATTACTGCATTCGACTGAACGGAGTGAAATTGTCCTGCTAACAAGTGCCGACAATCCTCCCTATGAATTTACAAGATTAGGAGAAATCGTCGGTTTTGATATAGACATAGCAAAAATTATTGCAGAAAAATTGGGAAAAACTCTCCTGATAAAAGATATGCCATTTTCATCACTGATTCCCACCTTGATGTCTGAACGAGGTGACTTTGCCATGGCAGCTATTACTCCAACGAACGCTAGGCGTGAGAATGTTGATTTTTCCATACCATACCAAAATAATATTAGTGCTGTCGTATTGGTCAATAAGGACGAATTTTCCTATATGAAAGATACCGATGCAATATTTCCGATCGTACTATTGGAGGGGAAAACGGTTGGAGTACAGCTTGGTACTCACCATGAAAGTGACATAAGAGCTGCCAACATTCCGGACATAGAGATAAAAAGATATGACAATATCGGAACAATGGTTGCTGAAATTTCAAACTCTGCCAATGGTAACGGGACCATATATGCTCTTATAATAGGGAATGCCGAAGCACAGATGTTGGTCAAAAAAAATCCCAAATTGTGTTCTTTCCCGCTTCAGTTTTCTGACTCCTTTGCCATTGCATTCACAAAAAATTCACCTCTAAAGGTAGAAATCAATGAAATTCTTAAATTGCTCAAAGAAACTGGAAAAATCTCCGATTTAGAAATAAAATGGGATATTGCGCAATGAATATTTTCAGAGGATTTCAACAAATTTTTAGCGAAATACCATATATCATAGAAGGGGCTAAGGTAACATTAGAATATGCCCTCATTGCAATGTTTTTTGGTCTTTGTGGGGGCACATTGCTTGCAATTGTAAGGCAATCAAAATGTGGGATTCTTCGTGCCATGGGAGGACTATATTTATCGATTTTCCGGGGGACACCCCTTCTTTTACAACTGTCAATAATCTATTTTGCCATTCCACAAATTATTCATCACGCAATCCCTGCTTTTGTGGCGGGAATAATTACATTTTCACTGAACTCATGTGCCTATGTTTCAGAAATCATACGAGCAGGTATGCAGAGCGTGAGTATTGGACAGGTTGAAATAGCAAAAGTTCTAGGCTGCTCAAAGTTTCAAATAATCCGTGATATTGTTTTACCCCAGGGGATAGGAAACGCTTTGCCATCGCTTGTAAATGAAATGATAGACATACTCAAGGAATCTGCCATTGTTTCCATAATTGGAGAATCGGATTTGTTACGCCGAGCCAATGTTGTATCTAGCGAACACTATTTATATTTGGAACCATTGCTCGTGGCAGGACTATGTTATTACTGCATGGTCATGATATTGAGCGGCATTGCAAAATGCATAGAAAAAAAACTATCATGCTCGAGGTAGAAAATTTATACTGTATATTAGGTACCAACAAAGTTCTAAGTGGAATATCTTTTTCCATCGCCGATGGTGAAATTACCACAATGATTGGCAAGTCTGGAAGTGGTAAAACCACCATTATCCGAGCATTATGTGGACTAGAGAATATATCCCATGGGAAGATTTGCATTAATGGGAAGAAAGCACGTCACGGAGATTACGGATTAGTTCAGCAGGGATATTGCCTATTTGACCATATGACAATTTTAAAAAACGTTTCCTATGCCTTGCAGGTCGTACGCAAATTTTCAATGAAAAGTGCAAATTCCATGGCACTGGATATGTTGGCACAGTTTGGATTAAAAGACAAAGCAACGGCATATCCAAGCAGTTTATCGGGAGGGCAAAAACAGCGAGTTGCCATTGCCAGAACTTTGGTAATGAATCCCAAAATATTACTATTCGACGAACCCACATCGGCCCTCGACCCTGAAATGACAAGTGACGTGATTGACATAGTAAAAAATATAGCATCCCAGGGAATTGCAATTTTGATAGTTACCCATGACCTGGTAATGGCCCAGAAAGTTTCTGATAGAATTCTATTTTTAGAGCATGGCAAAATTGTGGAAAATCGTCCAGCGGAAGATTTTTTTTCAGACCCTTGCTCCGAATGTGCAAAAAGTTTCCTAAAAAATGCGGCCATATTTTGAAAAAAGAGTAAGTACACGAACAACAGGAATGATTCACAAAGCAATATAGGGTACGCAAAAGGATTGGCAGGAGAAATAACGCAAATCCTAAATAAAGAATAAAGACACACAGGTATCAAAATAAACGGACTGTGGAAAACGGAAGACAAGCTCCCAATTGGGAGTGTTTGAACATGAAAATCATAAGAATCGACATTTTGCTACCGTTAGATATCTCTCATTTAGAAAGTCTTTGCCAAAATCCGCTTTCGTGTTAGAATTTCACAATCTATACCATTTTATGAAAAATTGTAAAAACTTTAGCAAACGTCATTCTACATTGATATTGACAAGTATCCCAATCGAAATTTGTTAGAACCACATGGTCATACAATATGCCCTCATCGTCTAGCGGTTAGGACGTTGGATTCTCATTCCAAAAACCGGGGTTCGATTCCCCGTGGGGGTGCCAGCTGTAAAAGTGGCACAACCACAGGTCTTGCGGGGGATATGAGAGATGCAAAACAGAGTACAGAGAAAGGGT
>JAITAS010000063.1 GCA_031284015.1 Puniceicoccales bacterium
GAGTGAAAGAATGGCGCTCCCTTTCTACTCGATACTTTAAAAATATCAGTTCCTTTGTCTCAGCCCTTCACATCCGCTCTATCTCCCTTTTCGCCAGTTAATTTGACGACACGCTCTAGGAAGGTCCGTAAGAAGTCTGGCACAATATCCAAAAAGAATCCCTGCCTACAAATTTTTTGGCACTGTGCTCTACATAAAAGAGGAGCTGGATGTAATAGTGGAAGGAACGGGTCATCCTGAAAAGCCGGGAGGATGAATCATGAACCCAAATCTGGAAGCCCCGAAAAGTCCCAAGGGTGCGTGGTATCAACTACTGTTGTTTGGGCGGAAGAAATTCGTGCCCCACGAAGGGAAGCGGAAGGGAGGTCGCTCATGGTAGGGACAAAGAAAGGGAAGTACGACATCGAACGGTTGAAACTCCTAAACCCTAACCCAACGGGAAATCTGTTTATCATGTCCCGGGAAGGGCTCATGGATGAAGCACGAATGTTGCTAAACCTCTGCGAATCGTGCTGGCAAGAAGCGCTATTGACCTACTGCATAGGAGAAAAAATCAAGGTGGTTTTCCTCGACAACCTTTCGAGCCTGTGCTGGGGCATGAAAGAGAACGAAGCGGATTCCTGGGAACAGGTGCTCTCCTGGTTACTCATGCTCCGCCAGTCCGGTATCGCAATAATCATCGTTCACCATGCCAACCGGGATGGTAACGAGATGCGGGGAACATCTCGGAGAGAGGATGCCGCCGACTGGGTGATCAAAGTATCCCCCAACTTCAAGTTTGCCAAGATCGACAAAGGCACGGCCTTCACCACCACGTTTACCAAAAACCGGGAAGACAACGGCGACCACGAGGAGTCTATGGACTGGACATTCGTCACCGAGGACGGCAAAACCAACGTCAATTGGAAATTAACAGACCTGGAAACTCGGGTTTATGAGCTAATTAAAAGTGGGGTGGAATATAACACTGATATAGCACAAGAATTAAACATTTCTACTGCAACGACCTCAAGATATGCCAAAAAGCTAATAAATGATAATTTCATAAAAAAGGAAGGTCAGCGACATGTTATTTCCTACGATCACTATCCCCGATAAAAAAATTAGGTTTCGAGCAAAGAAGAATAGCCTCCGGTGGTTTTGCTACTTTTGCCACTAAATTTTCACATTCTGCATAAAATGATTTCTAGAAGAATTTGGCACGGTACAAATCACCGGAAAATTGGGAAAATCGGCTTCAAACTTCCACCGTCAAAAATTTGGTGTTAACCTAAGTCTCGCACTTTCCACCGCTAATTTTCGAAAGTCAACCGAAAATGTGTTGGTGGATGTGCTCGGTAGAATTGGTGCCCCTGAAGAGCTACTTTTGTGAAATTTATTTCCGTTTGTTTTTTCATATATGTATACGTTTTCTTTTGATTAAATTTATTCCCTCAATACAGTAGTAATTTTTTACATTTTTTAGAATTAATTGTAATTCATGTCAAGGGCAAGTACCTTTATTTGAAAGAAATTAGAAGCAAAGATCGGCTTAGGAATTCCTTTTGAAATTGGTTACTTATTTTGACATCTACGTATATGTTGTTGTTAATTTGTTCACTTCATTTTGAAACCTGTGTAAAACAAACATTGACATAATTGTAAATTTGCATACACTACCCTTCTGTTATGGTAGATAGATTAACGGGAAATACGACGTATTATGTTCCTATTTCAGCGAATATAGCCCTGGGTGAAGTTCATATAGACTCCGGATTAGAAGGAGCTAATCAACCAAAGATGGACGAACAAGTTAAAACGTGGCTCACAAATTTAGAATTTACAAGGTTTGCAGAAGCAATGGGATATTCCGAACTCGAAGACATCTCTAAACACATGGGAGGTTTGCAGAAGCTTGACGAGTTGGTCGAAGGGAATGTATATTTACAAGGAGGGGGAAGCATCTTAAAACTTGAACAATTGATCAATGACAAAGCTCCCATGAGTTTATTTTATTGTGCATCAACGGTAGGTGACGGTGGTAATGGTCATGCAACAAATGTATCCATTGCATATAATCAAACCGATTGCACATGGGAAGTTTCATTTCATAATACTGGAGCTGGCTTAAATCAGGCAACTTCAATCCGTAATGCGGAAAAATGCATGTGTCAATGTGCCTATACCTTTTCCGAATTGAATGATCAGCAGCTGAGACAATTAGTAAGGGGAATCCTTTACATTCAAAAAGTTGAGACTGATGAAAAATACAATTCAAAATGCAGAGATTTGTACGATGGATTGGTTACCTATGAGAAGACCGATGACTCTGGCGAAACTGAGACAGTCTTTGTAAAAAAACCAAACGATCCGATCCATAATTATACTTTTATGCGCGCACAGGTCGGTGGAAATTGTACCTATGCTTCGCTTAATGCCATGATGCGCTATTTGGTCCTCAGAAAATATGGTGCTCTCAACGAAGCATCAAGAGGATCGGAAAATGGTAAAAGGGCTTCCAATGCAGCACGTGTGCTGGACTTTTTCTGCCGAATGAAAAGCATGGAATTGGCTTTTGAAAATGTTAAAAAGGGTGTATGCGGTCCAGGAGAAATAAGATTTTTAGAACGCATATTGGAAGCCAATGTTTGCTACTTTCAAAAATATATTGAAAGGCGTTCTAAGCCAGAAGCAAGCGATGAGCTGGCAAAAATTCGTAGTAAATTTAACGATTATCGGAAAGAAATTCATGGGGCAAAAATTCAGTGTGGCATTAACACAAGTGACTCTTCATCTATAGAAGAGGGAAATTTACAGAATACCCATAGAGAAATAGTAGAAGCTCTACCTGCTCCCGCAGAGGTTAAAGTTTATAATGCGCGGACGACAGCCGTAGATCCTAAATTGAAGGAATTAAATAACAAATTGGTTGAAATTAGAAACATAGTTGCCCAAGGTACGCCACAAGCTACAAGGGAAGCTGTAAAAGAACTTGCAGCCCTTTGTGCAGCGCATACCGATTCCAACTACGGAGAATATATTGGCAATATGGTGCGTTCCCTAGTTTTGAATGAAAATTTTCAAGTTAATATTGGTGAAGCTTTAGGAAAAGATAATACGCTTTGTCACGGGTCACTGGAAGACTACTATAAAATTGTTAAATTTCTTTACGCTTTGAAAGAAAAAAATAGCGAAAATGACACTCGTGGTTATTATTATCCCTTTTCCTATTATTTTAAGGCTAATTCAGAAGAAAGCCTTTCCGTTGACGAACAAAATGTGATACTTACACTGCAGGCCCACTCCTTACAAATTTTTCGCGAACTGGTAAAGCGTCGCGATGCGGCAGCCTCGCGACAAGTGAAGTTAGATCCTACAGAATTTGTAATTGATGTTCCGGAAATAGATGGTAATGATCATGTCTATGACAAGAGAACAGTGGATCGCAGAGAAAAACTTCGCGCATTTTCATGTCCTAATCCTGTGAATGGTAAATTTGTTGTTGGCGGTTCAGGTACCCCCATGTGTCCTAACTCGGTGAAGGCGGTTTTTGACAGCCTTCTTTCTGGAAAAGACCATGCGGACCTCTTGCGGAATCGTGAGCAATTACAAACAAACATTAGTGAAACAGAAAGAACAATAAAGAGTAGTCTTGAACAACTGACAAATTGTAGAAAGGACATTATAAGGGCGCAACGTAAGGATGACGTTCTGATCAATCTTAATGAGACCAAGCAAAAATTGCAAAGTCAGCTGGCAAAGCTTTTGGAAGACAAAGCAGCAAGTGAGATACAAGCAAAGCGAAATGATAAACTGGCACGAATTGCTGAACTACAAAAAGCAATTAAAGATTTGGAAAGTCAGAAAAAGAACTTAGAAGAAGACCGCGCAAAAGCTCAAATGAGGCAAAAATTTTTCCCCAAGTCAGCAA
>JAITAS010000065.1 GCA_031284015.1 Puniceicoccales bacterium
TCTCTTTTACTCCGTTGATTTTGGCACATTCTATCACCTTGACCCTCAAATCTTTCCCGTAATACATTTCTTCTTTGCTTTCCAACTCTTCTTTCGGCCCTTGTCATGAAGATTAACTATAAAGGAGATGGCAAAGGAACTCAAAGTGAGCGTAATTTGCGTACACAAAGCACTTGGAAGGATGAAAATCACACTAAAAAAAGACAAGGGCCTGACTATAAAGAACGGGATGAGAGACAGCGTGCGGACTATGAAAGGGCAATATCTGCCCACAAAAAAGAGAACATAGTGTATGTGGACGAAAGCGGCATAGACAAACATCTCCACATACGAAGAGCACGTGCGGAGATGGAGAGGAAGGTGTTTGGGTCCTCTCCTGGGAGGAAGTTTTGCCGAACAAACATCGTGGCCGGATACGTCAACGGAAAGAGCATAGCGGAATGTGCCTACAAAGGCACAATGGACACTGAATTTTTCAACGCCTGGGTGGAACAATTTTTTGGGCCAACCTTGATCCCAGGTCAGGTGGTGGTCATGGACAATGCATCATTTCACAAGCATCGGAGATCGACGGAACTTGTTGCCGCCGCCGGCTGTTCCCTCCTTTACATTCCTCCCTATTCTCCAGACCTAAACCCCATTGAGAAATTCTGGGCTCATCTAAAAAAGATGCTCTGCTATATTTTGCCAACATCTCCTTCCTTCTTTTCCGCTCTTCAGTGTGCCTTTGTTAAGTGAAATGAGTATAAACAACATAACTCTATGGAACATTCCTTTTATCCACAGCCTGATGATAGTGTAGACTATTCCCTACCAGCATTTCAAAATTCTTACCATCCTAATCCTCAATATTCCATTTTTTCCAACTCCTCCAGTTTTCTACCAGATCCTTTCTAGACGGTTTTCTATTCTAAACTCTATTCTTTCTCTATCTTACCAATAAATCTATCCTTCCAATAAATAGTCGTCCTTTCCTCCTTGAAAATTCTCTTCTTCTTTTTCTGGCCCCCTAATTGTGGTGGAATTTTGGGGGATTGACTTTTCTTTGTGCCCTGTTTTATGTTTCCCTTATCTCCCTCTAGACCTGTATTGATCGTTTGAGGAAACTACCCCTGGCTCGAACAAAGGTTCCTTGATTCTAAGTCTTTTGATATTTCAATTATATCCCATAAAATATACTGGAAAATAGCATAAATTTCATATACGCCACAGTTTTTACTTACCAAAGACCATGACTTACGCACATGTAACACAAATTCTGGCTCAACTATTGATGAAATTATCGAATCAAAGAAAGAATTCATTTCAGCTTGCAACTTGACTTGACCGGGAGCACTTAGCTTTTTTTCCCTAAAAGCAGGATTGAATTTGGAATCGATCGAATTTTTAAGCATACAGACCTCAACACTTGACAACTGCCTTAGATGCCCTAGAACGCTATGCTTAAACTTAAGGATTTTATTTCCATATTTCGCATACAGATTAAACATGTTTATGGACTTGTTTGCATCAATTGAGTGGCTTGGTTTTTTTAGACACTCAATGCATGCCTTTCTTGCCCTCAGAGGATTAGAAAAAAACTTATGTTCACGGCAACAAGAATTCTGTTGACCGAGAGATACGGATATGAGCTTTTCATGAAATATGCCAGAAGGTGCGCATTCTTGCTGGGAATTGTCATAAGCAGTTCCCCCATGCTCCATTAACTCTACTCGACAGATATTGGCTTCGACCTTTTGGGATGATTCCATGCATTATACGTTTAAGGATTATACTATTTTTTGCAAGTAAAAACAAACTTTTTTGATTAGTTTTTTTTGAAAAATGGACAAATCAACGGGTAATTCCTATTCCAAAGCGACGGCCCATGTCTGCTAGTGAAAATTCAAAATATATCGCGTTTCCAAATGGGCATAGTAGGGGATTATTACACGATAGCAATGAGTCCCGTAATTTTTCAATACTATCTTGTGTTCTATAGTTTTCTAGGGTAGAAATCTGCGAAATACATTTCGCAAAAATTTCTTCCATATTTAATGTTTGAGCATTCTTAGTCTTGGTTGAAATATTCTCTTCCGCAATTAATCGGTGCGCCAAGCTTGCTGCATCCTGATAGGATAGCCATTCCGGGATCGCATCAATCTTATAATCGTATTGCCCAAATGAATAAACAGAAAATCCATTTTTCAAAAAAATTGGTAAAAATCGTTGGAATTGTTCCGACTCATCCTGGAGCAAAGAAAGTTCGATTGGAAGCAACAATTGCTGTGAGCTGGCAATGTTGCATCGGTTCATTACTTTTTCGTAGGTTACTCGACTGATGGCTAGGCGAATATTAAAAATGATAATACCGGTTTTATGTTCAAAAATGGCAATTTCTCCAAAAGCTGTTCCAACAAATTTCCAACCGCAGTCACTGGATTTATCCATGGAAAGTATGTCTAAATTTTTTTGTTCAACAAACTGTATTTTTTTTTGAAAAATTTTGCCATCCGGTGAAATTGTTGGACTGCTTTGAACCAAAGGCTTACTTTGCAAGCTTAGCGATTGGGGACGTTGTAAATTTTGAAGCGTTGGTTGTGGTTTTCCATGCTGGATAAATTCTTCAACTGTTACACCATTAGACTTTTTAATCACATCCAACAGAGCTTTTTTGATAAATTCCTTGATCGCTATTTCACTTTTGAAACGGACTTCCTTTTTCATTGGATGCACATTCACATCAACCATCGAAGGATTAACTTTTAAAAAAACGTAGGCTAAAATTCCCCTGTGATTTGGAAAAATTGGTCCTAGTGCATCACATATGGCGTAGCTAACGATGTTGCTCCTAACCAAGCGATCATTTACGAATATGACTATATTTTTTTTACAAATGTTGCCAAAAGTTGGATCACAAATTGCTCCACCCATTGCGTAATCCCCTTCGACGTGTGAAAAATCGATGAATTTTTCATTGTACTTAAAAATCTCATTTATTCTCTCCCCAAAATTTTTGGAATTCGGCGACACAAATATCATGTTTCCGTTTTGAAAGAGAAAAAATTTCACATCCAATTCAACCAATGCTAAATTTTTTACCAGTGATATTATATTTATACTTTCCGTTTCATCGGATTTTAGAAATTTTCTCCTGGCCGGAACGTTATGAAACAAACTTTCTACGACTATTTTGGTTCCACTAAATCTCGCACAGTCTTTGACATCTACAATTTTTCCACCATCTATAATGATTTCTGTCCCATGGACATCGTCCCAGGAACACGTCATCAGTTTAAATTTAGAAACACTCGCTATGGATGGGATGGCTTCGCCTCGAAAACCAAACGTGGTCAATGAGTTTAAGTCTTGAATATTTCGCAATTTGCTAGTAGCATGTCGTTCTATCGATAATAATGCTTCCTCTCTGTGCATGCCGAAGCCGTCATCTTCAACGACTATGGAAAACTTTCCTCCCCGAGAAAATCTAATGCTAATAGATTTTGCCTTCGCATCCAAACTGTTTTCCACCAATTCTTTGACGATGGCAGCTGGTCGCTCAACAATTTCTCCAGCAGCAATCTTATTAACGACATCTTCTGGCAAAATTTCGATCGCGGAATTAAGCATGGCGGAAAGCTAATCTTGCAACCAATAGCAGCAAGCATTTTTTGCCACATATCAAAAATAGCTCAAAAATTCAGAAAAATTTTTAACGGTAAAACTCTTAATAGGACTTTACGGCTTAAAGTAGGTTTGAGCAAGCGAAAATAATACGAAAAATCCGTTTGTTTTAGAAATTTTTTAACTTTTCCCATTTGTCAAAATAAGCAGTGAAAATAGGTAAGGAGTGGATAAGGAGGGCAAAGACAAAGGAAATTGATATTTTAAAAATATCGAGAGGAAATGGAGCGCCACTCCTTCATTCTGGGGAAAGAATTTTCGATGACGTGGTTTTTTATAAATACTTTTATCGCAGTAATCGCAGTAGCGCTGAAAATTTCTGTTTGCCGGAGGAGGAAAAGATAATTTCGTCGAAGTCATCGGATTTGTCTGCAAAAACAAATCTTGTGTCTAGGGACGAGACCAGCTCCAGTGCCCGCTTGCAATCCGGTTCTGTACCTTCAGTTGCAATGACTCTAAGCGGATGACCAGTCCTATCCACGGCCAGATGTAATTTTCTATTGAGCCCCCTTTTGAGCGAGCCATCGCCTGACTGCCTCCACTTGCTCCGGTGCCGTGCTAATGCACCTTAAGGTGGGTAGAATCCACCATCACCCACTGCAGATCCGAATCTCTACACAACTTATCAACCAAACTTTCCCACATACTACGACGACTCCAGCGGCTAAATCTGCGATGTGTGTTCTTCCAGTCTCCAAAATCCAAGGGAAGATCCTTCCATGGTACCCCGGTCCTAGGTCCTAAGAACCCAGAACTCGGCATTTATAAATTGACGGTTATCTTTCCCACGCCTGCCAACTTTCCCTTTCCCTTCGGGCAATAACATTTCCATCTTATTCCACAGTTTATCCGATATGTCGCGCTTCCTATGCGCTTTCGCGTCCATGTCTCATCTTCTTGACTTCCTTTCTCCCCTTGTCTATACCTTATTTGACGACAGACTCTGGCGATTTTATCGGATCAGACAATGTGGTAGCATTGTTTTTAGGATCAGCTCCAAAGAGTCGTATTTCGGATACCAGTCTAATTCGTCCCTGGTTTTATTGATATTAAAATATAGGCGCGAAGGATCTCCAATTCGGGAAGGTTTTTCGGCTGTTCTAATCGCAACTCCAAATAGATGTTCAGCCATTGCGATTACCTCTTTCACGGAATATTTTTTGCCGCTTCCAACGTTATAGGCCGTCCCTTCACCACGAATGGATAATTTGGGAATCACATTGGCACAGGCATTGCAAAAGTCATCCACATGTATGTAATCTCGTTCGGCAGTCAAATCGATGGTGTCGTACGAAGTCCCAAAAATATTAACCATGTCCATTTGTCCCAGAATATATCTCAAAATGTTTGAAATGAGACCGGCTCCCAGGTTTTGTTTGAAATATTCATTTTCAATCTCGCCCATCCCAGTAATATTCGATGCTCTAACAATTGCATAGGTCAGTCCATGAGATATTCTAAAAGATTCCAACATATTTTCCACGAATAACTGTGTATGACCCAGTGGGCTTATGGGGTTACGAATTGTTTGCTGTGTAATTGGCATTTTCTCAACCTCTCCAAAAACAGCAGCTGAGGAGACATATACTATTTTGGTAATGTTTGACTTCAACAAAGTGTCCAATAGGAATATGTTACAGAGAACATTATTTGTGTAATATGCCATTGGATCTGCGACCGAATCTTCCACAATGGACTTTCCGGCACACTGGATGACCAGTTCAACACGTTCTCGCCCCAAAATACTTTGTAGGGAAGATTGGACCCCAAAATCGCAGTAATAGAACGGAATATTGGACGTCAAAACTTGTTTGGCTCGTACATTATCAATATCTATTCCAGAGATATGGTACCCTAATGTACTCAATCTTTTCACCAAATGACTACCAACAAACCCTGCCGCTCCTATTACCAAAATATTCATTAGTACAGATCTTTAGAATTCTTCCACCATTTGAACAGTATTATGCCCTTTGGCTTTTTTGCCATTTCCTCCATAATCTATCTTACAAGCATAATTTGTAGTACGGAAAAGAGAAGGTTTATAATCTTTATCCCAAACAGACACGGCAACTTTTATTGCCCTACCGTATGATGAAAACACATCTATACGTCCATCGTCTGTTTCTGGAAAGTTGACAATTCCAGACTCATACAACAGTTGCAATATTTCTTGAATTTGTTCATTATTCGCTTGAAGTTCGTTTGTGTTGTTATTGCCATACGTAAGGCCAAACCTAAATATTCCTGCGAGTGTTTGTCTAATTGTCTCCATATTACCCGATGTGGGTAGGCCTGCTTTGGTTTTCTGTTGATTGCTTATTTCAGATCGTAGTGGCAGAACATGTAGGATGGCCTGTCGAACAGAATTGTCCGCTGCGTAAAAATCTATCCTGTCGATGTCTTTTGCAAAGGTTAACCGCGAACCTAAATTGAATAAAATGTTAGACTCAATCCCTTCGATTTGTTGATCTCGAAAAATATTTTGCCAAGAAAAGAATTCTTTGAAAACATTTACGTCAAAAGTGCGCTTTGTATCCCAAAGGTCCCTAATTATCATATGGCAATATTCCAGTTCCTTTTCTGGCATCTTAGTGTTTCCTTCAATGGACAACGCCGTTATAATCTTTGCAATATCATCTAAAAATGGTTTTATAGTCTCTTCACTAATCCCATATGCGCGGAAGGTTAATCGAATTACTTCCTCAACCTCCTTTCGAAATTTTGGAGTTAATGGGATTTTGTTATCTAGCATATCTACTGAAACATCACTTACTATATTATAGTTTCTTCCATCAACATAAGAGTTAATATTGTGTACCCAGTAATTGTCGAAGTTAGATGTGGGTGATAAATTGGCAAAATAAATGGATTGCAATCTATCTTTAGCATTATTCTCTGTGAGAGCTTCATTAAATCCAGTTCGTGCTAAACTTTTCAAAGCTTGATAATCGTTGTTGCTTACCCTATTATTATAATCTGTTGCTAGTCTATGTATTTCGTCGAACAAGTCTTTGTTTATAGAATTTAGAACGTCTTCTAAGGCTTTAGATGATTTTTCCATCGACTCCTTTTGCCAGGACTCTAAGCTGGTTTTCAAATCTGCTGCCGAGAACAACTCCGATAAATGTCTTGAAAATATTGACCAAAATTCAGATTGATTTTGGTCGGAGTTAGCTGTGTTTTCCGCCATTTGTTGCAATAGTGCATTCTCTTCAGGTGTACTTGTACTATCCGTGTTCAATGCGTCTACCATTGAGTTTTGTAGTGTTTTCAATAGTCCGTCTCGGATGTATTTTAGATCACTTTCAGAGTATTTTGGCCGTCCAAACCATGACGTACTATCTTTTCTTTTCTTTTCCAGTTCTCGTAGGAAGTCGTCTTTATCTGGATCTTGATTCCCTGGCAAATTTGCCTCTACTGCCAGCAACTTTTCTATTTCCTGCCAAGTTGCTCGATCGATACTTGTTTCATCCTTCACGCCCTGTGCTAAGATTCCTTCTATCTGTTGTTCTATTTTTTGTAGTAATATCAATTCTTGGAATCGTTCATTTTGTGGTGGTTTCAATTTTTGTATTACACCGATTAAATTTTCTTGATTTGCTATTTCATCTTGTACACTTTTTATGTCGTTTTGCCATTGCTCATATTTTTCTCCCAATACACTTGATAATGTTCGTTGTATTTCGATAATTTCTTTTGACTTATGCTCTGGCAATATCCACCCTTTTTCATCTAGTCGATTTTGTTGTGTGCTTACCCCATTTAGCTGCCCAATGATGTCCTTCAGCATTTTTTTCATGCCATCAAAATTATTTATCCCAGGCCTTTGATTTAGTTGTGTGGAAAACTTTAGTATCTTGTCTACTATTTCTTGCTCCCGATCTTTGTCAAAGACCCAGTTCTGTAATGTGTTACTTATGGAGGAAGCATTCTCACACATGAATCGTGTCTGATCATATAAATAACGTGTATTTGCATCTGCCGTTATGTCCCAGATCGCTTTGACAGCTTGTGCATCTTCCTGTCCCCAATAATTTCCGTTGAACTTATTCAATATTGTCATTGTTTGGAGCAGCTTTGCTTCATTCCATATCCTGGGAGCAAACACAAATACTAGTTCTTTGAGATTCTTGATGTTGGCCAATGTCAGGTTTTTTACAGACTCCGTTTCAAGCTCAAGGAGGCCGTGTAATTTCTGATCTTTATCCTTATCCAAAAAACCATAGGATTGTACGGCACGATTATAAAAAGCATTTTTAGGAGTTGTTTCTCCTAAAAATACTATCAGCAAGGCACCAAGAATGCCCATGCTGGTCAACACAAAAAGCAAGATACTTCCATTTTTCTTTTTCATTAATCCCCAATGAAGAGTAGAATGTTTTTTGTAAAAATAAAGCTAAATCACTTTTACTTTTCATATATATAGGATATTATTTACTCAACTTGTGATTGCCGATGGAAATTTTCCCAGGAAAGAAATGTTAGGAAACATTTGATTTTACTGGACAACGGTCATTTTATTCTTTCTGTTAACACTCACTATAGGGCAATGTCAGAGTATATAGAAGTTGTAGGTAAAATTATTTCTGTGCTTCCCGGAACAATGTTCAGGGTGGAATTACCTAATAAACATGTGGTGTTGGCGCATATTTCTGGAAAGTTGAGAAAAAATTTTATTAAGCTTATGATAGGTGATACCGTGAAAATGGAAATGAGTCCTCAGGATTTGCAGAAGGCTAGAATCATCTTTCGAATGAAAAATGTCGAAACGCCAAAGAATGCTCCCATACGCAGCTTCGGCCCCAATAGACATCGATAATATTTTGTAAAGGAATGCAACGGGGTACAATAGTTGCACTCGCTACACCAACTGGAGTATCTGCCATAGCGGTTATTCGCATCAGTGGACCGCTGAGCTCGCAGCTGTTTGGTTATTTTGTTTCTAAGGATGAATGTTCTCCCAAAACGTTGTACCATTGCAAATATTTATCCACAGAAAAGAAAATACTCGATGATATTCTGATTGTATTTTTTTCGGCCATTAATTCCTATACTGGTGAAGATGCCGTAGAAATCTATTGTCATGGCAATATGTTGATCGTCGAAAAGGTACTTGCGGATTTATGTTCAAGGGGCTGTAGATTTGCAGAACCAGGGGAATTTACCAAACGTGCTTTTTTGAATGGAAAGTTGAATCTATGCCAAGCGGAAGCAGTGGCAGATGTGATTCATGCGACAAACGAACGAGCAATGCAAGTGGCACAAAATCAGCTCAACGGTATCTTGAGCGACAAAATTAATGAGATAGGTAAAAATTTGCTGAATATTCTGGTGGAACTTGAAAAGGAAATAGATTTTTCAGACGATGAAATTACCGACGACGATATGCTTTTACAGGAAATTTTACAGAAGATCGAGGCAATAAGGGAGGACATAAAAATTTTGATCGAGAGCAACAAATATCACTCGGTTATCCATGACGGTATTTCAGCGGTGATATTGGGAGAACCCAATGCCGGGAAAAGTAGTTTATTTAATTTTCTTTTGGGAGAAGACCGTGCCATCGTTAGCGAAATCGCCGGGACTACACGCGATATAATTTCAGAAAAAATAGTAGTCGGGAACAATGTTTTAAAAATTTGTGATACTGCAGGGTTACGGGATGGGAAGTTGGGCGAAGTGGAACAAACAGGCATTGCAAAAGCAATGGCAAAGGCTGCAAGTGCGGATTTCTTTCTAATCGTCGTGAATGCTAGTTCGTGCGCATTGCCAGTAATTCCACAAAAAATAATCAGATGTTTTAACAACCAAAATGCGTTAGTCGTTATCAACAAAATTGACCTACCAAAAAATTGGTATGCTAACGATTTTTTACCTCACTTGGACAGAGTTGAAATTTCCATAAAAAACGCAACCAATGCACAGGCCTTGAAAACGAAAATCTTAGAAATCATTTCTAGAAACAAAACATTAAGCAGTGACGTTGACATTGTGGTCAACGCTAGACATGTCGACATTCTGCGTCGAGCAAATGAATATCTAGGAACGGCACAATCCAAATTGTTTCAGCCATTACATATTGAAACCATTGCCAGTGACATTCGCCAGTCTCTTGAAATTCTTGGAGAAATCATTGGAACATATGATAACGAAAGGACGTTGGATTTGATATTTTCCAATTTCTGTGTTGGAAAATAAAATTTTATTTTAACTTGTCACTTGCATATTTTGTCTAAATGACCGGGTGCATGTCTTTGAAATCGTGGGCGTGTTCGAATTCATATCCCAACGACAAAATTTCATGTTCGTGAAAAGGTTTGCCTATCAGATGAAGGCCTATTGGCAAGCCATTGTGTGACAGTCCACAGGGAAGAGACAGAGCACAGAGACCGGCCAAATTTGCCGATATTGTGTAAATATCACTCAGATACATTTGCAATGGATTGGCGGATTTTTCTCCAATTTTGAATGCCGTACTTGGGGTTACGGGGGTAATCAGCATATCGACTTTTTCGAAGACGCGCATGAAATCATTTCTGATCAATGTTCGAACTTTTTGTGCTCGCAGGTAGTGGGATTCGAAATTTTCATTGCTCAACACATAGGTTCCAAGCATGATCCTTCGCTTAACTTCGGACCCAAACCCTTCCCCGCGAGTTTTATAGTAAATGTCGATGGCATCCCTTACATTCTCGGAACGATAGCCATACCTAATACCATCAAAACGTGCTAAATTCGACGATGCTTCGGCTGCTGCAACAACATAATAGACGGCCATGGTATATTCTGTCGTCGCCAATGATACTTTTTGGATTCTATGGCCAGCTTTTTCATAAAATTTAATGGCATTTTCGATTGCTTGCCGAATTCCAGAATCTAACCCCTCTCCGAAATATTCGGAGGGAATACCAATTACTTTGGCCGTTTTATTTGCTATGGATTCTAAGGTATGATTTGTTTTGTCAATCGGATAGCTGGAAGAATCTCTGCCATCGTGACCAGAAATGATATGAAATAATGCAGCAACATCCCCAACGGAACGCCCCATCGGACCTACTTGGTCGAGCGAACTAGCAAATGCGACAACTCCATAGCGGCTAACGGAGCCATAGGACGGCTTAAGCCCTACTATGCCGCAAAACGACGCTGGTTGGCGAATGGATCCTCCCGTATCGCTGCCCAGGGCCAAAATTGTTTCTCCAGAAGCTACCGCGGCGGCACTACCTCCACTGCTGCCGCCGGGTACACGCGACACATCCCATGGATTTGAAACTTTGCCATAGTAAGAATTTTCATTGGATGACCCCATCGCAAATTCATCCATATTAAGGCGCCCCCACAACACACATCCAACATTCCGCATACGCTTTATCACCGTCGCGTCATAGGGAGAGACATATCCTTGCAAGATTTTCGATCCGCAGGTGAGAGGTTGTCCCTGCTCTGCAATGAGATCCTTTATGCCAACCGGAATACCATCCAAGTTGCTTAATTTTTTTCCTGCTTTCCTACGCCCATCGGATTGCATCGCCTCGTTGATTGTTTTCTCTTCATCGAAGGAAATGAAAGCGTTCAATTGATTCTCGACCGACTTTGTTCTTTCAATGAGAATCTTTGCCAATTCAACGGATGTCAATTTTCCGGAATCTAATAATTTTTCCAATTCTAATGCCGATTTGTAAAAAACTCTGCTATCCATGAATTTTCACCTATTCCACAATTTTGGGCACTATAATCTGATCATTTCTCTGTTTGGGCGCATTTTGTAAGGCAGTTTTTGTATCTAATGGAACGTCCACTTCATCCTCCCGGAGAATATCATACAATGGAAATGCATGTGCCGAAGGTTCTATTCCTTCAACATTTGCCTTTCCTAGCTTATCGAAATATTCCAATATTTCATCAAGGCTTTTGGGCAATTCCACCTTTTCCTTATTTGTCAAATGAATGCGTGCCAGCGTTGCAATATTTTCAATATTTATGCTGTGGTCCAAATTTTTATCTTTCACGATTGTTTCCTTATTGAGTATAATTTCTCGATTTCCAATTGCATGGCATTAAATGCTACTTGGATCTCAGAATCTGTCAATGTTCTTCCATTGGAGCGATAATTTATCGTAAGGCCAATATTTTTTGTGCCATCTGGAATTTCTTTACCCCGATAAACATCAAAAACTTTAATCGATTCTATTAGGACATCCTTCGAAACATTTTTTTGTGCAGCTTTCATTACGTTATTTTCAACGTTAGCAACTATTTCATCCAATCTTACCACAAGAGATAGGTCTTTGGAAATACGGGGAAATTGGCTAAAAGGTTTATAGGAAACCTTTTCGGGTTTCCTAGCAAAAACGGCGGGATGTATTACTATTTCGGCGGCAAGCATATGTTGCTTGATGTCAAAATTTTTAGTCAAATTTACATTGAGAAAACCGCAGGTTGCCTGAAACTTTTCACGGGTTAGGAACCCACAATGGGCCGCGAGTTCGGGCTGCCAAATGTTACTGACTTTCACAATGTCAAACTGTGCCAGTCGTTGGGAAAGATTTTTCAAAATTGGTAAAATTAAACCCCTAATGTCATAGAAGCCGACCGGTTCGACTGATTGCCATGAACGACCCAATGGTTTTGTCGGCATTATACAGCCAATGGAAAAACATTCATTAAACTTTTCATCAATTTTTAATATGACGTGGCCCGTTTCAAAAAACTTAACATCCGAATTGCCGTTTTGAATGTTGAATTTTATGGCATCCAATAATCCAGGAATTAACGAACTTCTGTAACAATTTTGATCAATGTTGAAAGGATTGCGCATTGGCAAAGCAGAATTTTTTCCATACAAATCTTCTATTTCCTCATAACTGCGAAGAGCAAAATTATAGCATTCGAAAAATCCTTGGCTAGACAAATAATTACTCACGTTTTGGCAAAATACTGCCGAACAGTCTGATTCATGCTGAAGCCCAATGTATTGCGTCGCAGTCATTGGAATTTTATCCGTGCCGTATATCCTCAAACATTCGGACACAATATCGGAGGCACAAGCTATGTCAGGCCGGTGTGCTGGAACGGTTATTTTCCAATTATCTGACTTCGATTTTTCGACGAGAAACCCAAGTTTTATTAAAATATCTTCTACCACCTTAAAAGGAATGGCAAAACCGCATAGTGCTTCCACCGACGACGGTTGAAAATCCATAACGAAGGATTGTCGCTTGGGACTTCCTACTGTCCAACTTGCTGCAACAATTTCGCCACCACAGATTTCTGTTATCAAATTGGCTACTCGCTGTCCATAATTCACAATATTTGCTGTGTCAATGTCCCTAGAAAACCTATACGAACTTTCCGTAGAGACACCTAAACTTTTTGCAGATTTTCTTATGTTATCCGGATTAAAGTATGCACTTTCAATCAAAACATCCGTCGTATTGCTATCAACTTCCGCATCTATGCTCCCGGTAATACCTGCAATGACAAGTGGACGTTCCGCATCACAAATTATAACCATATCGGCGTTCAATATTCTTTTTTGGCCATCGAGGGAAACGATAGTTTCTCCATCCCTAGCCTGTCTAATGGTTAATTGGTTACTACGGATCTTTCTAGCATCAAAAATGTGTACCGGCTGCCCTGTTTCCATCATTACCCAATTGCCGATATCTACCGCATTGTTAATGGACCTCATGCCAACGGCCACAAGGTTTTGCTTCATCCAGGCGGGGCTATCTCCAATTTTAATGTTCTTTATGCAAATGGCCGAATAGCATTCGCAATTGTCAGTCTCAATGGAAATTTTTTCCAAAAAATGGTCCTGTGGTCTTCCCATTTTCGAGGCATCAAGCCCATGTATCTGTGGAAGTTTCAAGTTAATATTTAATTTGGCGGCCAGGTCCCGAGCCACTCCGATATGGCTCAGGCAATCTCCCCGGTTTGCGGTCAGCGATATGTCAAAAATTATATCCCAATCAATTTCAATTGCATCGTGGAGACATATGCCAATGGGAATATTACGGTCAAGAATCAGCAGGCCAGAATGGTCTTCTCCCATACCTAACTCTTTTCCACTACACATCATGCCGTCAGATTCAATCCCTCGTAAATTACTTCTACTGATTTTCACATCTCCGGGCAATATTGTTCCAGGCAATGCGACAGGGACATGGTCGTTTAATTTGAAATTTTTCGCCCCACAAACAATTTGCCGCACATCATTTGGACCGACGCAAACCGTACATATCGATAATTTGTCGGCATTGGGGTGCTGTCGAATTTCTTGAATTTCTCCAACAACGAGCGTTTCTTGCCTGGCAGCCCCAATGTGTTCAACCCTTTCAACCTCTAGGCCGATATTGGTAAAAGTTTCACAAAGTTTTGTCTCGCTAACTGGTATATCTAAATACCTACGCAACCATTTTCCACTCACTTTCATAAAGTCTATTAACGTCATGGAGTAGGTAAAAATTTTCTCCCGACTTGCAAGTAAAGTTTCCACGTAAATTTATGTACAATAAAATAAAATAAAAATATACTTGATCCCCCCAAAGGAAAAGCATACATTACTTTCATCAAAAAATGAAAGGATAGGTTATGCCATTTGTTTCCGAAAAAGAAATTAACGTAAACATAAACTCTGGACAATATAATGATGGGGATGTCAGTCTGACCCAAGGAAGGCTTCTCGTTTCCGGCCCCAAAACCAGTTTCCGTCCCCAGAATGAGCAAGTTGTTTACAGCTATGAAACCAACGCAAAAGGTAAGATTGTAAAATATTACATAGATGGTAAGAGGCTTTCCAGGCGGGCTTTTAGAATTCAAGTGGCAAATAGTTCAGCCCTTGCCCATTCAAAATTTGGCCGACAGCCTCTCCATGAAATAAAAAGCCTTCTATCCCGTGAGGTCTCTCGATTTTTACCCCCGGAAATAGCCGAAGAAAAACCATCCTAAGCATTGCGATAAAGTTATTTGAAATAGGCAAGAAATGTTAGCCAAAAGACAAAAAATCTATTTTGCTATAAAATATTTTGAAATGATTTTTTTTGCTATGGGAGCGGCATTTGTTCCACCCCAATAGGAATCATATTTGCTTTTTTCTTGAACCATGACCGTGATGGCAATTTCAGGATCGTCGACGGGTGCAAAACAGGTAAACCATGCCAAGTTTCTTTTGTCACCGTGATCGAAAAATTGTGCTGTTCCGGTTTTTCCTGCAATTTTTAAATTTTCTACCTTGGCACGCCTGCCCGATCGATTTTCCACGACCTCAACCATTGCGTTAATTAGAAAATTATAGTCTGCCTCATCTAAACCGAGAGATGGATGATTGGGTAAATAGCCACAGTTTCCATTGAAAAAAATAGTTGGTTTCGTTTTCAATCTGTTTGCTGCAATTGAAGAAGTAAAACTGCAAACCTCCAGAGGAGTTACAAGTAAATAGCCCTGACCTATTGATAAATTAACTGTATCACCAACGGCCCAACTCCCGAAACCTCGAGATTTTTTCCATGCTTCAGTTGGTACGAAACCACTACCCTCATAAGGCAATTCAATTCCGGTTTTTTCAGAAAATCCTAGTTCGTTGGCCGTTTTGATTAAAATATCTTTTTTTACTTTCTTAGCATTTTCATAGAAAAAAGTGTTACAGCTTCTGGCGATGGCATCCTCGAAAGTTACGTCAATGTTGCTTGTGTGGTTTTTGCAAGTAAATGTTCTACCACCGACCTCAGTCATTCCTGTACAAAAGACAGAATCTGTTCTTAGCACTTCGCCAGATCGTAAAAACGCTATGGAGGAAACTAATTTAAACACGGAACCAAGGGGAAATTCTCCTTGAGTAGCTAGATTTAACCAACCACCCTCCGATGTTATTCGGTCATAGGTATCATAGGAAATTCTTGGAACCCATAGGTTTATATCATAGGATGGCTTGCTAGCCATTGCTAAAATTTCACCGTTACGCACATTCATCACAATCGCACAGCCTCTATTGTCCTCGAGGGCCTGTTCGACCACATCTTGCAAATTTTTATCGATGCTAAGCCGTATGGAATTACCATGTTTCGGGGCCTCAGATTTTAGCAACGTTCTTGCCATTCCAAGGGTGTCAATCTGCCACAATTCGTAGCCGGAGACTCCACGCAAAACATTGTCCGCCTCCAGTTCGATGCCTGATTTTCCCACTTGGCATTTGGTGGTAAACGTTTTAATCTTTTCATTTGGTGGTTTGCCATGGTTCTCTCCCCTCACCACATACCCAATGACATGGCAAGCAAGATTTCCATACGGATAGTATCTCACTTCATCCATCGACAGCTGTACGGGAAAATTTTTCGGTAGGACGTATACTAATTTCTCATAGGCTTCCTGTGAAATATTATCGGCTATCTTCATTGGTAACAAAAACTTTTGAGCTAAGTGTCTGTCTATTGCGACACCCGAGACTGTATAGTTCGACCCAATAGCTGCATTAATGACATTTAGATATTTTTTGACAACCTCGCCCCTAATATTGCGACGCAAATTTTTTGCATTAAATTGAATATTGTCCTGTCTCAAAACATTTGCACGTTGCAAGTATTCCTTCCTAAATTCATCGTGTAATTCGTGCAAATATAAATTTATGGAAAAAATACTTCTCTGTCCCGCCAGCAATATGCCATTCCTATCGTAAATATTTCCTCGCATACCGGGTATAACTATTTGACGTAAGTTTTGGTGTTTTTCTTTCTGCTGAAAATATACATGCTGAATGATCTGGCGATAAAAAAGCCCACAAATTAGATAGACAAATATCATTGCCGCTACCATATAAAACACTTTTATGCGACTGTTTCTTAACTTGTGAAAATGTGTAATGGTCCGCATGTTTTTTGATTTCAGAATTCGGAAAAAAACATCCTGAAAAATTTCCTTCCCTTTTCTAACATGGCAATTCCAACACTCTCATTGGGGGCATGAATGTTGTCATTCGCCGTGGATAGCCCAATCAGTAAGGAATCGATATCCAATATTTCTTTTAGCATGGAAACCAAGCCAATGCTTCCGCCTTCCCGTAGATAAATCGGATGGTTACCGAATGTTGATCGAATGTCGCTTTCGGCGATTTTTACCGCCCTGAAAAGTGCTTCATTTGTGTTATTGGGCATATCGAATAAATATGGATCCGAGGCCTGTTCAAATTTCATTGCCAATGACATTTCTTTGGGGCAGAGCTTGGTCACCGTTTCAGCCAATAAATTTTTAATCTCTTCAGCTTTTTGGTTGGGAACCAATCGGCAAGATATTTTAACGGAGGCACAGCTTGGGATTATTGTCTTTATACCTGTTCCTTGGAATCCCCCTCTAATGCCGTTAAATTCAAGTGTGGGGAAAAATCGCATAGTTTCCGCGGCAGAAAATTCACCGTTGGGCAGTTTGAAATATTTTATACCAAGGGCTGTTTTGAGTTCGTCGTTCAAAGTCGGTAAACGTTTTATTTGTTCCCGTTCCCAGTCACGCGGAGGGACAACCGCTCCATAAAAATTGGGAATATTTACAAACCCCTCACGGGTGTGTAGGGCAGAACAAAGATCAACGAGTGCCTGTATGGGATTCAAAAGGCATCCACCATACCCAGAATGCAAATCATGGTCCTGGCCTTTTAATTCTATTTCACACCCAACTATTCCGCGCAATCCTGTTGTGATAACAATATTTTCTTCGTCCAAAGAACAAGTATCCACAACAATGGCAAAGTCGGCAGCCAATTCATCTTGCATATTCAGCAAGAATTGCGGCATACTGCGGCTACCGATTTCTTCTTCTCCTTCCAAAATAAACTTTAAATTAACCGGCAGCTCTTGTTGCGTGCTCATCAAATCGTAAATCGCCATTAAAACTGCGGAATGGCAACCTTTGTTATCCGATGTACCTCTTCCATACCAACGACCATCCTTTTCCGTTAAAATAAAAGGATCGCTTTCCCATAACGCTCCATCGTCTGCCGGTTGAACATCATAGTGTCCATAGACTAAAATGGTTGGCTTGTGAGATGTTTGTTCCGTTTTAGCAAAGACAACGGCATGTCTTCCAAACTTTATTTCTCTGGCTTCGATCGCTAAACTTTTAAAAAATTGTATCAAATGTTTACGAGCATCAGCCATACCATTTTCTAACGTGAGGTCGGATGACACACTTTTACATGCAACATAGTCCGTCAAAAACTTTTTTAAATCCATTTTGTATTCCAAAGTAAAAAATCCAATGTTTCCATCAAGCGTGAACTTGGGCTTAAAGCCCTACCTCCGATGGCAAAATGCATAAGAAGTGCCTATTCTATTAAATTTCCAAAAGATGTGGAATTTTTCCTTTTTCTAGTTGCCAATCACTATCAAATTTATATCGTGACACTTCATATCTTCATGTTAGCATCACTGAGAAAGTCCTTCATTACGGGCATTGTTCTGACTCTCCCCATTGGAATCACCCTATTTTTTATAAATTTGATGTTGCGTTACATTGGTGCCCCAGCCAGTAAGATATTGTTTTGCTGGATGGATGCTAGCATTCGAAATACATCCGTTATGTATCTCGTGATCAACGTGGTTTCAATTTGTTTGGTAGTTATCCTGATCGTACTTGTTGGGTTTATCTCAAAATTATTTCTCGGAAAATTTATCATAAGTTTAACGGAAAAACTCATAAATCATGTCCCTTTTGTTAGCACAGTTTATAAAACGGTTAAACAAGTAATCAACACTTTTGGGGCAAATCGTGATGCGGCTTTTAGCAAAGTCGTGCTCATCGAATATCCTAAGCAAGGGTGCTATGCCATAGGATTTTTATCTAGCAAATTTGAAGGAGAAGTATTGGATAAAATTGGTAAGCCCGTTCTCAATGTGTTTGTTCCCACAACACCCAATCCCACCAGTGGTTTTTTGCTAGTCGTTCCTGAAAAGGATGTCACGACACTGGAAATGTCCGTGACTGATGGAATGAAGTTTATAATTTCCGGTGGAATTGTTATTCCACCACATAGGAAAATAACAAAAAAATAAAGAAAGGATAAAGATGGAAGACATGGAAAAATTGCTGCAAAGCATGACACGAATGAAAGATGGTATGGAAGCCATGCAAAAAGAGCTATCTTCATACACTGAAAAATATGATGAAGGTGGTGTGCACGTCGAAGTTCAAGGCGATGGGGTTATTAAAAATTTGCAGTTCGCAAATGGAACTCCAGCCAGTGTCGTAGAAAAGGCAATTAATGACGCAAATGCTAAGATAAAAACATTCATTACAAAAAAGATGAATGATATTACTCCTGCGGAATTGCGCGAAATTAGTAAATAATGCAATGCAAAACAACAACAAAAGCGTGACTTTTGTTTATGGTAGCGACGATTTTTTAGTAGATCGTCGCGCACGTATTATATTTAATGCCTTGTGCGATGGCCGAGGTGAAATTTTTACATTCGACGAAGCAAATGATCTCTCCGACGACATAGGCAATGTTATTTCTTTCCTGGGTACCATATCATTATTTCCAGACAGCCAGACCGTATGGTTACGTTCCGTTTATTTCTTGGGAGAACTCTCATCGGCTACCGATGAAAAAAATCTCATTCTTTCCCTTTTTGAAAGTATAAAATCTGCGTGTGATAAAAAAGTGGTAATTTCAACGACTCACGTTGATAGGCGAACAAAAATTTTCAAAGATTTGATCCAATCGACCGATGTTGAAAGCATTAATGTCGATTCCTATTCTAACGTGGATACCATCGAACAGCTTGCCCGTGATAGGGGAATTACCATAGACCCCGACGCTGCCCAACTTTTGCAATCGAAATGTGGAAATAATTCAAGATTATGGGAACAAGAGGTTAATAAATTATCATCCTATATTTTTGGTCGAAAAAATATCATATCTACGGGCGATGTTTCATCATTGACCGATGACTATGATGCTGGGGATTTTTTCGAACCTATTGAAAAGTTCTTCATGGGTGATATAGATGAAACTTTCAAATCCATAGATAAATATTTTTTCCATAATGCGGATGCCAGAGCATTGCTTGCCGCTTTGCAATCGAGAAATAGGATATTGATACAGTTGCGAACATTGATCGATTCAGGGCATTTAAAAATTATACACAATAATTTTCCCAAAAGCGATTTCGCATATGCTGCAAAATTTTTTCATATGAACGATACCACTAAAACCACGTTCAATGTTTTTTCACAAAATACATGGTATCTTTCAAAATTGATACCGCTAACCATGAAATACAAACTATCCAAATTGCTAAGGTTTCAAGTGTCGTTCACATCAGCCTTTAGCGAAATCACACAACGTTACCAAGATCAAAGGTCTGTTATAAAGAATTTGGTTGTGGGATGCCTATGTACGCCAGCTAATTGATGCCTTGTCGATCTAAGAATTGAAAGACATCCGACGAACGTCATATAAAACATGGCTTATAAACTCGCAAAAGAGGCAAATGCTATAGAGTGTCATCAAATAAGGCATAGACAAGGGGGAGAAAAGGAAGCCAAGAAGATGAAGCATGGACGCTACATCTGGCCGGGGATAGGACTGGTCATCTGCCTAGAGGCATTGCAACCGAAGGTGCAGAACCGGGAGATTACAAGCGGACACTGGGACTGGTCCCGTCCCTAGACACAAGATTTGTTCTTGCAGACAAGGCCGACGATTCCAACGAAATTATCTTTTTCCTTTCCTCCCCCGGCATTGTCACACTCATTCCTCCCTGGATAAACAGAAATTTTCAGCACTGCTGCGATAAAAGTATTTACAAAAAAAACCATGTCATCGAAAATTCTTTCCTCGGAACGGAGGAGTGGCGTTCCCTTTCCTCTCGATACTTTTAAATATCAATTCCTTTGTCTTTGCCTTCCTCGCCCGCTCCCTCTCTATTTTCGCTGCTCATTTTGACGGCTGACTCTAATAACCCATTATCGAAACCCTAATAAGGCAGGATTAGCCCGGAACGTTCGCGCTTATATCTTCATCCACACTTTCCGCAAGCACTGTTCCTCCCGAAACATGAACAATTTTTTTAATCTCTTCCTCCAACAATTTTTCCGTATCAGGATTGTTTTTAAGATATTGCTTTGCAGCTTCACGACCCTGACCAATGAGTTGGCCCTTATGGGCGATCCAAGCACCTTTTTTTTCTAAAATCTTATGCTCAATCCCCAAATCTATGATTGATCCAGTTTTAGAAATTCCTTCATCGAACATTATATCGAACTCACATTCAGTGAACGGCGCAGCCACCTTGTTCTTCACAATCTTTACCCGAGTTCTATTGCCCGTAACTTTTCCAGAATTTTCTTTTATTTGTGCTGTTCTGCGAATATCAAGCCGTACGGAAGCAAAAAATTTTAATGCTCTGCCCCCCGGGGTTGTTTCTGGATTGCCGAACATTACGCCGATCTTTTCCCGAATTTGATTTGTAAATATGCACACGCACTTTGACTTACTAATGGCAGATGTTAGCCTGCGCATGGCCTGACTCATCATTCTGGCCTGTGATCCAATCGTTATGTCTCCCATTTGGCCGTCAAGCTCAGCCTTACTTATTAGAGCAGCAACAGAATCGACAACGACAACGTCGACAGCCCCTGACCGGATTAGTGTTTCCGTTATATTTAATGCGTCTTCTCCATTTTCGGGTTGTGCTACCATAAGGCTATCCAAATCAACCCCCACAACCTTAGCGTATCTCGGATCAAGGGCATGTTCCACATCTATGAATACGGCATTGCCTCCTACTCGCTGTGCTTCTGCGATGAGACTTAAACAAAATGTCGTCTTCCCCGAAGATTCTGGACCAAAAATTTCACAAATTCTGCCCCGAGGAAGGCCTCCCACTCCAAGTGCTAAATCAAGCGCAAGAGATCCCGTTGATATGACAGAAACATCCATTTTCTTTGCATGTCCCAACTTCATAATTGAGCCTTCCCCAAACTGCTTATTTATGGCCGCCATAGCTTGTTCAAGCGAGGTCGGGTCTTTCGGATCCTTCTGATCAGTTTTCATGCTGAAGATGGATAATATGGAAAATTAAACAATCAAGCATCATTTTTCTGTGGCTTTTAAACTCAAACTGTTTATACAAGAGCCCATGAGTGGTTCACTTTTCGATAGGGAGAATTTTGGTAAATTGTTTATCAGATTCGTTTTGGGCTCAATCTTAGCCGCCAAAGGTATTATTTTTTTCGTACAAGGGCAACCAGCCCTAACCCTTTTAGGGAAAATGTTAAGCATAGTTGGTATTACATTTTGGCCTTTATATTTGGGGTGGATAATGGCCATATGCTATATTATATGCGGCGTGACAGTAGTTCTTGGAGCGTTTTTTAAAGCAAGTACATTTTTGTTGGGAACTTTTGCCATGTTGGACGCGGTTTTCAAATACCATATGGGAGGAGATGTGGTCGGTGAAATAACCCACTGCGTAATATTGTCGACAGTAATGTATGGATTTATGTTTATCGGTCCGGGATCTTATGCCGTGCAAAAATAATGCCAAATATTCTATGTAAATACAATGTAATTTTATGCAAAATGTCATGTGTAGTCCTGTTATATTGATTCTGGGAGAAACACTGGCCACATCCTCCCAAATAAGCATTGCGGCTATGCTAATACGCACTGCCATTTTTTTATCTTTGTTAGCCTTAGGTGGTTATTTTTTCGTACAACTTCACAGACGAGGATATTTTTGTAATTGCAAAAGCACACCAAACACCAGTCGCGATGACATTAAAGTCATTGCCATACGCATCCTAAGTGGAAAGAAATACCTAACGGTTATCGAACATTATGGTAAACGATTCCTATTGGCTCTGACCAATGATAAAATCGAAAAACTGGCAGAGTGGGATCTGGAAATTTCGCAGCAGTCGATGAGCGCGTCCAATTCGCAGCATGTTTGAATGATTTATAGAAAATGGCATATTTTTTCTCCCCCCGGGGAGAGCTCCAGAATCGAAGAACCCCCTTTTGCTAATTTCTACGCCCCTGTGACGAATAGAGGAATATGCTTGTGTGTGTTTTTATCTGCTGCAAAAAACAGGAACGGCTCAACATTTTCAGAAAAATAACCGCAGACAGCTCCCTTATGCTCCAAAATAAAACGTTTTGAAAAATTTATGACAGCTACACAATCATTCTGCAGATCTATAGTAGACCGGCGTCCACTATGGTTGACGTATAAACGATCAACAATGCTATTCCATTTATCATGTCGATGCTAATATTTTCCGATGCCGTCCTATTGAAACAAGAATTAAATCCAGGAAAAGTTAATTCTGCCATATTAAGATTCCACTTTAGACCATTCGTGGTGATACAACATCGGGGAATCCCAAAGACTGATAGTTTTGTTCCGATTGCTAAATTGAACGTATGGTGCCCATTAAGCACTAAGCCCACGATATCTTTCCCAAAAAAAATAGAATTTGTTTGAACAAAAATATTGATGTTGTTTAGGATATGGTCCATATATCCGCCATTTATCCCGAGAATTATGGTGGGTAAAAGATTATTGTTGCTCAAATAGTTTAATGCCTTTTCAAAATCCGACGAGTTTTGATCATTAACTTCCATAAACTTGCCATCGATCAGTAGGTCGGGCCTTACACTATCCAAGTCTCCTACGATCATATCGGGTACTATACCTTTGATTGCCAAAGAATTGGCGGCTCCATCCGCGGCAATTATTGGTAGCTGCATTCTTCGGAGAAATTCATGGTCTGGCAAATCTCCATGCAAACACAATACTGACTTGTAATCATCAAATTTTATGATCATAATAACATTTCTGGCCAATGGAAACAAAGCTTGTCACAAGCATGGCAACATTACTCCATATTACGGGATGTGATTTTACGTAACAGCCATAGATGATCCAGCAAACTGAACATATGAAATAATTTATAAGCATTAGCATAGAAATATCTCCCGTAGACTTAATTTTGAACGATTTCCAAATTTGAGGAATAAGACTTATGCAGGATAATAAAAATGCTACCGTACCGAAAAAACTAGAAACACTAAACATGCATTCACCCATAATAAACAAAATAGCTAAGACAAGTAGACAATAAAAATGCCACTTACTGGCGGAGAGAGAGGGATTCGAACCCTCGGTGCCATTGCTAGCACACAGCATTTCCAGTGCTGCACAATCGGCCACTCTGTCATCTCTCCCTAAGAAAAATCTAGCTCCTCCTCACTATTCTTATATCTTATATAAACAATTTCCTTTCCTTTGCATTTTCGCCTGAAAATTTTGGCAATTGTTCTTGATTTTAAATAATGGTGCCCGGAGAGGGGGTCGAACCCACACTCCCTTGCGGGAATCGGATTTTGAGTCCGACGCGTCTGCCAATTCCGCCATCCGGGCTGTTGTATGGTGCACATTGGGACTTTCTTTTTACTTTGCAAGCAAAGTTTTCTGTTACACGGCAAAATTGCCGTTCGGACAGATTATTCTCTGTTAGATTTGAATTGTAATATAGATAGATTTGCGTTATGAAATTATGGGCTTTTGTTAAACGGAAGGTTATTGTAAGAATGTCACAAATTATACAATAAAGCGTGTTCCTTGCTCACTATGGTAAGATTCTATACTAGAGCGTGCCGTCAAATTAACCGGCGAAAATGGAGATAGAGCGGATGTGAAGGGCTGAGACAAAGGAACTGATATTTTTAAAGTATCGAGAGGAAAGGGAGCGCCATTCTTTCACTCGCAGGAAGGTGTTTTCGATAACGTGTCGTTTTTTGTAAATATTTTTATCATAGA
>JAITAS010000056.1 GCA_031284015.1 Puniceicoccales bacterium
TAAGACCTATTTTGAAATTCGGAACAACCAAAATGGAGATCTGGAGCATATCAAATTTTATGAAGACGGTAAGCGAAAAACTGAAGGAGAATGTAAAATAACCTACGATAGACGATGCAGTAATATGGGCAGAGATATGGGGTTGAATTTACTCATCGTCACAAAGATTCCTGGCCAAGGAGAAGGAGAATATGTAAGCCCGGCATGGATTGTGGTAAGTAGATTGAAAAATTTCCCTAAAGTTGCAGAAGTAGCTTACATCAAATCAGGTGAGTGGAAATATAGGGATGGGTTAGTTTCCAAAGCCCTAGGGAAAGTGGTGTCTGCAATAGGTGAATTAACCGCGAGGAACGTTTATGATATTGAGTGCATATATGCCACAGTGCATCCTGAAAATATAAAATCTATCAACCTCTTGCTACGGAATGGCTTTTATGCCGATGACTCACTAGTGGTGGAAATGGCGGATGGTCCCAGAAAGATATTCCATAAAAGAATCAATGGTAACAATTTACGGAACTAATGTCATTACTAAAGCAAACGCTCCTTAGCTTAGAAAATCTCGAAATCGTACCTTCCAAAAAGCTTGGTCAAAACTTTTTGGTCGATGATAACATTGTTAATAAAATTATTGCAATTGCAAATGTAAGGAGTTGCGACACGGTTATTGAGGTTGGTCCTGGACTTGGAGCAATATCAGAAAAAATTCTAAATAGCGGAGCAAAATTATTTGCCGTTGAATTCGATGGGCGACTTTTTAGTTTTTTAAAATCCAAGTTTGTCAACTGTAATAACCTGTGCTTGATGAAGGCAGATGCGGTAGCTTTCCCAGTTGCTGGGTTGCCGCAGAACGTGATCGAATTTAAAATTATCTCAAATTTGCCATATTCCATTTCGTCGGCTTGGATGAATACTCTCTTGGAATGTCCCAATTTGCCACAAAGTATAAGTTTAGTCACACAAACTGAAATGGCCAAAAAATTTTTTGCTTCCGATAGGCCATCAGAAATCTGTCCAATTTCAATATTCATCCAATCAGCATATGACAAGGTATGTATGCACAAAGTGGCAGCAAGCTCATTTTATCCAAAGCCCGCGGTGACATCGGTTATAATATCAATGGTAAAAAAGCAAAATGTGTTCCTTTTTAAGCCATGGACAAAACAGGCCATTAGAAGAGTGTTTACAAAAAGGAGAAAACAAATGGGCAGAATCGGTAGAAGCGAGTGCGTAGAATTGCAAAACTGGTCATCGAAGTACAAAATTTTTCCAAACCAACGGCCCGAAGAAATTTCCATACAACAGTGGCAACAACTCGATGAATTTTTTTAAGAAATTATCTGTAAGGTCCGTAGAAAAGTAATTATTTGTGACCTATGGCAAATAAGAGCTTAATGGCAAAAATTTTTCCGCAATTGGAGAAAGGGCAGCTGGATCAGTTGGTAAAATATTCCGAATTACTGAACGAATGGAATGCAAAAATTAATCTCATTTCAAGGAAAGATATTCAAAACGTCGTTGTCCATCACATCGTTCCAAGTTTAGCAATTTCCGCAATTGGAAATTTTACCAAAGGGGAAGAAATTTTGGACATTGGAACTGGAGGTGGCCTTCCCGGAATTCCATTGGCGATTATTCACGATGGAGTTAATTTCACGCTGATGGATTCAATTGGAAAAAAGATTATGGCGGTAAATGACATGGTAAAAAAGCTTAAATTACAAAATGTTCAAACGGTCAATGTCCGGGCAGAAAGCTTTTCTGGCAAATTCGATAAAATTGTTGGTCGGGCAGTAACAAATTTGATTGATTTTTTAAAATATTCAAAGAAACTCTTGAAACCAGATGGTAAAATTTTTTATCTGGGAGGAAACTATGTCGACGATTTAATATTGCTGAAAAAATGGAATTCATACAATGTTGCCGAAATTACCAACATCCGCGAATTGGAAGACAAAGTAATCCTGGAAATTTTTTAAAATGCGCAGGTCAAAATTTTTAGTTACGTCAAATAAAGAAATTCAAATCTCCGTTGCAAAATGTGGTCCCATTGGAAACAATGCAGGGTTTATTGAAAACGCCAAACGCCGCGAAGCCGTACTGATTGATGCCCCATTTGGAGCATTCGAAGCAAGCAAAAACATTTTATCGCCGGAAGCAAAAGTAGTTGCAATTTTATTTACCCACGGCCACTGGGATCACATGGGAGATGGTAATATGTTTAAAAATTCCGGGACTCAAACCTATGCCCACAGGCTAGACAAATTATTCATTGAACATCCAGAATTGGTAACGATGCTGGCCGGATCGTACTCGAGCCTAATTCCTTGCAAAATCGATTTCGAAGTAGAAGACAATGATGCCATCAATATTAACGGATGGCTGGAAGTCTTTTGCCGATGGATTCCGGGACATGCCGCCGGCGATCTAGCATTTTACATTAAGTCATTGGGCTGTGTATTTACAGGCGATACATTGTTTAAAGGCAACATTGGAAGATCTGACTTACCTGGTGGCAACGAATCGCTTCTAATTTCAGGAGTAAAAGAAAAACTTTTGACCTTGCCACAGGATACGGTTGTCATTCCCGGCCATGGAAGTTTTACAACCATTTCGAAAGAAAAAAACAGCAACCCATATCTCAATTGAGGGAAATCAAGAACCTTGGACACACTAACACTAAAGGTTAAAAGGTTATCGTAAAAAGCACGACGAAGATTCCCAGGCTAAGCATTTGGAGAGAAATATTGGTATGAATTTTTGCAAAATTTATTGCAAAAAGTTGCCACAATGGTCTCAAAACATTTTATAATAATGGACTCTCGAGGAGAGTTTTCGAGTTCATTTTTTCTCGAAAATGCCGAATTATTCCAATTTTTTGGAACAGATAAAAGTGCACAAAAATATTCCATTCGCCAATAATGACACACCATTTTCTATCCCAATGGGCTAAACATTATCCTCCTTAGCTTTATGTCTTTCGTTCACCTATTGATTTTCCATATCCGTGTTAATTTTTTTTTGGACTAAGCCACTCCCCATCTTTGTATGTATTTTTAATTCCTATGAACGTTGTAACCAGGTAAGCCCCAAACAAAAACGCCTGAGAATATTCCTTAATGATAAAATTGTGAACGCAAAGATAGACATTGCTAATCAACCAAAGGATGTAGCTCAATTTCATACGTAATGTGGCATTATAAAATGATCCTAAAAGGGCTATTGCGACAAAAAAGCTTGTAAAAGTCATGCATTCTTTTCAAGTTAAAAGTAGAATTTTGTCAGTAAAATTTTTGTTTTTTGATCGAAAATTTTTGATGATTGCATTATCGAAGGGATAAAAATTTTCATTTTACCACTGAAAGAACAGACAGTTTTTCAAGATAAAAGGCTTGATTCTAATGTTTTAAATTTCAGACTGTGCAACCTAGTTGAGGATGCACCACTAGCTCAATTGGATAGAGCGTCTGACTACGGATCAGAAGGTTATGGGTTCGACTCCTATGTGGTGTGCCACTTTCCCTATGGGGCTGTAGCTCAGTTGGTAGAGCGCTACAATGGCATTGTAGATGTCGTCGGTTCGAACCCGATCAGCTCCACCAAGAAAAGTCCATGGACAAAATATGGACAAAAATTTCATCCCAAAAAATAAATAAGTTGGGGGGTATAAAAAATGTTAGATGTGAGTGATGGGTATATAGCCCTTGTAAAAATGTTTAAATGCTGATAAAAAAGTTTGAATATTTACAAAGCTTTTACACACTGGCACCTACTTATGGTTACGAGTAGTGTACTAATGCGCAGCGAACAGCAGCGAACAGCAGCGAACAGCAGCGAACAGCAGCGAACAGCAGCGAACAGCAGCGAACAGCAGCGAAC
>JAITAS010000012.1 GCA_031284015.1 Puniceicoccales bacterium
CATAAAACAGATGATCCGCCGATTGTAATTTGGAACCACGACATGGGACTCGAGCACAGAGTAGTGTTCGTTGCTAACAACTTTGAAGAGTTCGTTGGCATGTTGTACGAATCGGAGGACGCAAAAGAGGACAGAAAGAACTGGAAGGGCTGGTAATTCTTGCGATTTTCGCGAATAGCGTCAGTAATTGTCAAAAACTCCTATCGCCGAACAGGAAGCGGTGGAATTCGCAGAGACGGCGGTGTGGGCGATGGAAATGGGAGCTATTATAAATGGCGAGAATAATAGTAGTTTCCGTTGAAGGACACAAATTGTACAGCAATGCTCATCATGCACGTATTTTCGGGTGTCACTTATTTAACGTTGACAGCGACCATGCCGCAAGGCCACTTGGCGACTTATTACCAAAATCTCACGAGCGTTCCAGAACGGGCGTAGGAACGTATACTGCCGGATGTCCTTTTTTTAATGATTACCAACGCGAATGTTTAACGATGTTAAATGGGTTGAATTTGGAAGTGGTTGGCGTATTGGCAGCGGCAATTGATCGGGGAGAGACATATGTACTAGCCGGAAACAACTGGGAGAAATCGCTCTCTGCCAAGTATACAGAAATAGGCGTGGGGAAATTTCAAACCGAAGAAGTATCCGATGAGGAGCAGAATCCCAATAATGGCACTGAAGATGTTCATGGTGCCGGTGCCGTCGCTTTGATGTCCACCGCTGGCGATGGAGTCTTCCGTCTCACAGGTGGCATCTTCCCGCTGGGGACCGAGTGTACGGGCACGGCCGATGTTCAATTGGAAATTCGGTCCCAGGGAGATGGCACGGGCATAGGTCCCGTTTCCCTGGTCAGCGGCAAGGGTCATGGCGGCCTGGCCAGCGGACTCCGCCACCGGCGCATCCAGTTTCAGGGCGGCGATGTTGACCGTCGCTTCATCGGCATCACCGTTATTGAAATAGAAACGAAAGTTGGAGTTCCGATCGCCGCCCAGCGTACCAAGGTAAATGGCTCCGGAATCTGGATGATACCCGGCGGTGGTCATGGTACCGCTGCCAAGGAATTCCACGGTCCAATCGTCAAAGGTCGAATCGCCATAGGTCTGCCCTGCGCCGAACAGCGCGGCGGAGGTGGAATTCCCGGAAGAGTTGCCGGACACGTCAATGCTAAGCATGCTACCGTCTTCCCCGGTAAATGGGTCGGTGAAACCGTTTGCCGGAACATTATCTCCCCCATCTTCCCCGTCGACGGAAAACGTTATCGTTGTGTCATCACCATCGCCTATTTGCAGCGGGGTGTCACGCACCGAAGGGGCTCCTAATGCCCCGCTAGGCAGCAGGCAAATGGCCCAACACGCCATACCGGCACAAATTCTCCGCCACCATAAAATACCTCCCCCATTTGTCTTCGATTTGTGTCCATCCATTGGTCCCTCCTTATCCTACCCAGCGTAGGACCTTTTACTCCCTTTTTAAGTCTTTTTTGTAAATTTTTTACCCCGCCGCCGGAAAGCGTGATAAACAAATTCCCAGGCAATGGTGGTGTAATGGAGCAAAGGCATGGTCCCGGGAAAAACATATGGGCTTCCCAAACGTTTTCAGGTCATAGATGCCACCATCGTTGGTGAGGTCCGGTTTCGGTCTAAAAATGTATGGAATATCTGTTTGTAAATTTTGTAAATATTCACAATAAAGCGCAAGGACGTTTTGAAATTTTCAAAAGGTTAAGTAATGTTGCCGTTTATAATTGCACCAAATTTAAAACTTTTCTATGGCATATTTTGCCTGTTGCAATGCCGTCTTAACCGCATTTAATCGATTAAATACATCATTGTCATCGTTGGTATCATGAATCATCCCATTAACTTCCGATTCATATTGCAAAAGTTTGTTTATCAATTCTTTACGATAAATCCCAGATTTATCTTCCAGAAGATTTTTTTCCATATCTACAAGAATTGGACGCTCTTTTTTCCCTGAATCCATTGATTACAACTCCCCAATTTTGAGGATAATTGTTTGATTTCCTTTTGTCAATACGATATTTTCCGGAGTTATATCTTTTATGGAATAACCGTTCGAAAGCGTTGCACCAACCATGTATCTTGTCCCGTCTTTGAAGCCTATCCAATTTAATCCATTATCACTGATGGAAACGCTATTGACTTCACTCCCAAAATATTGCTGTTTGATAACTTCCGGATCGCTTATTTTCACAAAATTTTTTATTAAAATATCTTTGCCAAATGTCTTTTCTATTTGCAACTTTGCCAGCCGCCAATTTTCTTCTTCATCGGTGGATACCAACCCTCCAATGGCTATGCCGTCGACCTGAGGAACAATGCCAATTTTCCCGGTTAATTTGTATTTTGCGATTATCGGTTTTACTAGGTTAAATGCTTTCGTCGGGAGAATCACTTCATCCTGTAGGTCAATGATTCCCATAACATCTTCAATTATTCGTTTACGAACCTTGCTCCATTTGTCTTTGTCATAGGCATAGCCTGTTACTAGAAACACTCCATTGGAAACAGATTGCACTTTGGGATGCGATTCAATACCAGCTAGCAAAATATTAATTTCCGATAAAATTTTTTCTTCACTGTAGATCTTTTGTTTGATGGTGGGAGAGATAGACCTCAGCTTAGCACTCAAACTCGATAATTCGTTGTTGGATAAGGTATATCCTGCGGCAAGAAACCCCATTGGAGTTTTATTGATGGTTACATCGCCAGCTAACCCATGCTCAGTAACCGCATTTTGGAGGAGAGTAAATACATCGGGCTTTTCGGGAACCTTGGCAGGATCTGAAAAGATGGAAATGAAAAATAGAAGGGAAGCAGCAAACCCAAATATTATCAAGGTAACCCCACCATATAACCACGACCGCTTGCCCTTAGTTTTGTTAATTGTTGTTGCGTTTGCAGAGATCTTATCGTCAACCACGACTTCTTTTTGTTCTTCATCGCCAACATCTTCCTCCCTAAGTTGGGGAGCATCTGCCGCTGATATGGCCGGCCATGCTTGATTGGCAGGCCCAATGACGATATGGGTCGAGCCAATTGTGATAAACTGAAATTCTTCAATGGTAATCGCTTCATCTTTGACTAATTTGCCGTCGACAAACACTTTACTATTCAATGGTTTAAGTTTAATCCCTTCCGCGGAAAAAGTAATTTCAATGTGTCTTGGTTCAATAAATGAATCCGACAATACAACATCGCTGTCATTACTACTCCCCACCACCACCGTTTCATACCCGAAAACGGTCTCAGCTCCCTGATGGTTCCCCGAAAGGATTTTTAATAAAAATTCAGAGTCTTCTTTCTTCATTACGAGCTGTTTATATATTGTTTTACTTTTAAAAAATCAAACTTTATCCCAAATGATCTTCGTTGTTTAAAAAGTCGGACAAATTTTATTATTTTTGTTGCTCGCGGTATAATTTTCGCCCATTGACCAAATTTCGTCATTTATCAGTACTTTAAATTCAAAATTTATTTTGGATGGTGCATTTTTACATTCCCACTGCCAACGGTCATCATTTATATATTTCATTGCTATTCCTTTATCCCAGGATAGCCCACAACCATCCCCACGAATATACAAACGGTTGCCAAAACCAATATTGGCTTCGGCAGTAACTAATAATGCTTTGCTATTTTGTTTGGAAATACCTATGATTGACTTTTCTGCCGTATTCGGTTTAGACTTGCTCATATTCGTTCCCTTTTCTGTAGCAAACTTTCTATTATCTGTTTTTGATGTATACATCGAATTATCCCCATTTTTATTCCAAAAAATCTTTCCAGAGAAATTTTCTATTTCCCTGTGAAAATACCATCTCCTATGTTAACACTTTTTAAGAAAAATAAAATGCTTTTTATTTTAAATTTTTGACCGTTGGCCTTGACAAATTTTACCGTTAAAACCATTGTGTCATTCCATGAAGTACATTGGGAAATTTGTGGCATACGGTATTTTACTCTTGCTGACATCGGCTTGTAGCAGTGTCAATAGTCCAAACCCGCAAAATTCACAGTTGCCATGGGCAAGGCCAACGAAGTGGGAGCAAAATCCTACCCTTCGTCTGGAAGATTTGTCGTATTCTAGTGGCCATAAAAGTGGTAGTAACGCTAAGTAGGAATTTCAACTCATCGCAATCCGTTCTCATTAAAATGTCAAAACTGGTAATAGTTCCAACTCCCATAGGGAATTTGGATGATATTTCAGCTAGAGCTATTGATGCGCTAGCTAGGTGTGACATTGTTCTCTGTGAAGACACGCGGGTATGTTCCAAATTGTTGAATCATTTGAAAATGGATAAGAAAATGCTCCTCTACCGTGACGATAATGAAGAAAGGCAGGTCCCAAAAATAATAGATCTAATAGGGGAAGGAAATACGGTTTGTTTAACAAGCGATGCGGGGACTCCCGCGATAAGTGATCCGGGATATAGGATCGTAAATGCCTGCCGTAGGCGTAAAATTCCAATCGAATCACTTCCGGGAGCCTGTGCACTCATTACTGCCTTGGCAGCGTCGGGATTGCCAAGTAATGGTTTTTTGTTTCTCGGATTTTTGCCGAACAAAACATCGGCTCGGACTAATATGTTCAAAAAATATATCGATTTCGATTATACTTTGATATTCTATGAATCCTGCCATAAGATTTTGAAATTTTTGAAAGATCTACAAAGTGTAATTGGGGCGACAAGGGTAATCTGTGTAGCCAGGGAAATGACAAAAATACACGAGATATTCCATGTGGGCGAAGTTGGTCAGATTTATGATGAAATTGCGGCGACATCCGTAAAGGGTGAATATGTTATAATAGTAGCCCCCCAACGATTCAAATTTAACCAGTGCTCCCTCGATTTATAATTTTCTTGACCGTTGGTAGATATGACATAGCAATGACGATCATGTTTCCAGAAGATATGCCTCGCAGGCGAAAAAATAGAATTTTCGCCGTACAATTCATGTATTCCTGGTCCATAAACAAAAATGAAGAGCTTGTACAGATCGGTGACATCGTTGATGCCTTTATAAGTTCTTATTTTCCGGGGGAAAACGACCAATATAAATTCGGGAAAGAGCTTGCGGTGGGAGTTGTCGAAAACATTGATATCATCGATGATCTGATAAAAAAACATACCACCCATTGGTCTTTGGACAGAATAACAATCGTCGATCTAGCTATTTTAAGGGTTGCCATATATGAAATGTTATTTCGGGACGACGTACCCCCCATAGTTGCCATGAATGAAGCTATAGACATTGGGAAAATCCTGTCGACGGATGAATCCGGAAGATTTTTGAATGGGGTTTTGGATGGTGTTAAAAAGAAGCTAACTCGCCCGTTACGGGAAGCTGGAAGATAGTACCAATACTCGTCTCCATCTGCCATTTTTAGCAAATATGAATCTTCCCCTGTTCGCCCAATTTTCGTGGGAACTGACTCTAGGATAAATTCAATGAATGTTTATCCTTAAAAAAGGGTAATTTGCGAATCTTCTCGAGAGGTGTAAGATTTTTTATGCCAAACATTTTTTATGAAAATGTTGCCTTCCTCTTCCAATTCCTTGAGCACATCTTTGGCACGGGAAATGACTTTGCCAGGAATGCCTGCCAGTTGAGCGACGTGGATTCCGTATGACTTATCGGCTGCTCCATCTAGAACTTTTCTCATAAAAATTATTCCATCGTTCCATTCCTTAACTTCCATCTGGAAATTTTTCATGCGAGGAAGGGTTTGGGATAATTTTGTCAATTCATGGTAATGGGTAGCGAATAGTATTTTAGGTCCTCTACCTTCGTCCCTATGGAGATATTCGATAACCGCCCAGGCAATGCTCAATCCATCGTATGTGCTCGTACCGCGACCCACTTCATCCAAAATTATTAGGCTAGAGTTTGTCATATTGTTCAAAATATTGGCGGTTTCTGACATTTCTAACATAAACGTTGAACGTCCACGGGATAGATCATCGCCGGATCCAATGCGTGAGAAAATTTTGTCTATAAGTGAAAGTTTGCATTTCTTGGCGGGAACCCAACAGCCAATGTGAGCCAATAGCACAATTAGGGCAACCTGACGAATATAGGTAGACTTACCTGCCATGTTTGGTCCAGTAATCAAAGCGATCTGCACCTCATCATTTTTTAGCCGCAAATCATTGGGTATAAAGTTCGAAAGGTTTCCGCAAGTATCCGAATTCTCACGCTTTAGAATCTGTTCGATAACTGGGTGTCGACCATCTACGATTTCCAAACAATCTTCATTGACTATTTCTGGGCAACAGTAGTGATACTCTTGGGATAATTCTGCCCACCCACAAAAAACGTCTAACTGAGCCAGTGCTTTGGAAGCCATCAGCAAATCCTGAAAATTTTCTAATGTTCTGGCGACTAGTTTGTCGAAAATTTGCTCTTCCAGGGCGATGGACAAAGTTTGAGAATTTAAAATTTCTATCTCTTTCTTTTTTAGTTCATCCGTAGTATACCGTTCCGCGTTAACCGTCGTTTGTCGCCGAATATAACAGTTAGGGACGAGGTGCAGGTTGGATTTGGTTACTTCGATAAAATATCCAAAACCTCCGTTATATTTGACCTTTAGGCTTTTGATTCCCGTTTGCGATTGTTCCTTGCGTTCGAAATTATTGATCCAGGATTTGCAATTCGTCGATAGATTGCGATATTCGTCGAGTTGAGCATCGTAGCCCGCTTTTATGTAGCCACCGGACAGTAGGTCGGTTGGCAAATTATCCCCCAAGGCAGACAGCAGAAGCCGTTTCAATTCATCGCATGTGTAAATTTGTTCGGAAAATTTTCTCAGTTCGGGAACTTTACTTGCTTCTAGAAAATTTTTTAGGGTAGGGAATTGCTCGATGGTTAACTTCACCGCACTTAGGTCCCGGGGATTTTTCATGTGATTTTGTAGGCGTGTCAAAATCCGTGATAGATCATGGGTATTTTTTAAACAATTTTTAACATTAAGCCGTAGGGCTTCATCTTCCCAAAATGCACGTACGCAATTTTGCCGTCCCATGATTTCATTCTTTTGCAAACTGGGTTCCATCAAAAACCTTTCCAATTGCCGAGCACCCGAGGGGGTTGTTGTGCGATCGATGGCATGTACGAGCGACCCAATTTTTTGACCAGAAACGGAATAAAAGATTTCCAAATTTTTGATCGTAGAATTGTCGATTTGCACACATTCTTGCGGTTTATAGAGTCGAATTGACTTAACATTTTGTGGCTTTTGACGGAAATTCTCTTCGGCATAGTGAAGGAGTGCTCCGGCAGGGCCGAGAGCAGGATAATCATTGGAGGTTATTCCGTAGCCATCAAAGTTTAATACTCCCAAAATTTCTTTAGCAACGTTTGCACCGTGAACCTTGTCAAAATAAAATTCCGGCAGCTCCGACAACGTGCGTCCTTTGATCAGATCATTTAGAGATTCTCTAATATTTGTGTCCAGGCTTGGCCACTGGGATTGTGAATTTTCTGGAACTATGATTTCGGAGGGGTTCAAGGCAAAGGTAATGGGAAATAGCCTTCGGGGATCAGAAGATGTCGCAATTTGAAATTCCCCAGTCGATGCTTCCAACCATGCTATGGAAAATTCATGTTTTTTGATATTTATTGCCAGAATATATTTGTTTTGCTTGGCGTCCAGTTGGTGTTCTGCGAGTATGGTTCCTGGCGTAAGAATTCGCGCCAAGGATCGTTTTACGAGATACCCCGGTTTTGGGATACCAATTTGATCGCAGATAGCGATTTTGTACCCACGATTTAAAAGTTTATTTATATATGACGTAGCGGAATGGTAAGGCACTCCCGCCATCGGCATCGTTCCACGCCGAGTTAATGTTATTCCCAACAGACGTGCTCCAATTTCCGCGTCTTCATTAAACAGCTCATAAAAATCACCGAGATGGAAAAATAGTAGCGTTTTTTTCGGCAACGTTTTTTTGATTTCTAAATATTGCCGCATCATGGGAGTTGATGATTGGTCATTTTGCATCAATTTGTTCCAAAATATGGTCAACCATTTCGATTACAAATAAAATTTTGATATTTAATTGGGAGTTAAAAATAAACATCCCAATATCGCAAATGCACATAGGATGATCAGCCCGTTGATCACGGGGGAAAAATGGAAATTATTCGCTTCTTTGGAAGAAGATTTATTTTGAAAAATTGCCAGTATCCACTTGAAATATATATATCCCATGGAGTAAAAGCAAACTATATACACTACGAAATTCCATAACCATTTGAAATTATAAACAGCTTTTAAAAAGGTTATTCGCCAATAAAATCCCTGCAAGGGAGGAATTCCCAGTAAAAATATCATCGCCAGACACAATGGAAGGGCAATGGTTTTCCTTTTTTCAAAGAGTTTATAAAAGTTTTCGATATATACGGATCGTTGATTGCATTCCAGTTCTTTTAGGAATCCGGCTGCCAATAAAATCGCATTGCTAGCCAAGTACGGGACGAAGAATGCGTAGAAAAATTTTTGTGGATTTTCAAGCGGCAGTCCAATGGCAAACATGTTTGCCAAAAAGACAGATTGCGCCAAATCCGTACGTTCAAAAAACCTCGAATAGTTTTCAGCGTACAGGGCAAAAGCCACGGACAATAGCATGATTAGATTCAATAGGACAAAAGATATTCCAAAGAATTCTAACCCACTGATATGCAAAAAACAGGCCAGCAAAATTTTACTACCAATATTGAGAAACAACCGTATAAACAGGGATTTCGGCCGCAATGGATCAGGCAAATTTCCCAGTGCATAGGATACAAAAAAAACCGGTATCGTTAAAATATTCATCCGCAACAGGTTTTATCATGAGTAAAAATTTTTTATACAATTCAAATGTTTTTTATCTATGACGGAGGCAGATTTCAAATGAAATAAGTCGACTCTTGTACATTGAGATGGTAATTTAATGGCGAAGGCATTAAATTCATAGTAAATAAAAAATGCCAATAAAAAATATTATACGAGAAATCGAATCATTTGGTAATCCATCTTCCGCAAAGCAGTGTGAAAGATTTTTTCAAGTAGGACCTGGTGGATATGGGTACGGTGATAAATTTTGTGGTGCGAGTGTTCCAAACCTGAGAAAGGTCGCGGAAAAGCATTCCAATACTTCATTTGGCGAAATCGAGAAATTACTGCAAAATTCGCTGCATGAAGCACGCTTCGTTGCTCTCGTTTTGCTAATTGAAAAATTTAAAACGGCTCCGGAAGAGGTGATTCATATCTACTTCTCCAACACACGATTTATAAACAACTGGGACTTGGTGGACGTTGCCGCACACAGAATTTGCGGAGCATATTGTCAGAAGAATAACGGAACGGACATCATTTGGAAGCTGGCAAAATCTGACAATTTGTGGGAGAATCGGATTGCCGTGGTGTCCTCACTTGCGTTCATTAGAAATGGCGAATTGCAACTAACAATTGACCTGTGTGAACATTTTCTCAATCATCCACATCACCTTATTCATAAGGCTTGTGGCTGGATGTTGCGGGAAGTGGGGAAGAGAGATACTAATTTGCTCCTAGATTTTATTAATTCCCACAAACTGCCAGGAATTATGAAGTCCTATGCGTTGGAAATCATTCGAAAATCTATTTAAAAAATTCACACAACATTAACAAAAACCTCCAATGGCGCCTTGACTTAACAAATAATTTACATTTTCATAACATATGAGGTGTAAAAAAACTAAAGCCGGCTGTGTAAGCATGTGGTGTACTTTGCTGTTACTAATTTGCCCCATGATAATGGCAGCGGTAGGGGATACACCTTTCACCATCGAAACACAGAATGTAACACAAAACATAACCTATGGTGAAAAAACCAATGATGTTATTCCCATAGTTCTCTCAGCGGATAACAATTATGGACCCCAAATGTACGTGACGATGTTGTCGATATTGAAAAATTCAAACGTCGATACACGCTATGATTTTTATTTACTCGTCCCTTCGGATTTTAAAGCAATGTATAAATACTTCATCCTTGAGATAGGGGACCAATATGGGTGTGAAATTAATTTCATAGATATGAGGTCAGCATTTGCTAACTCGCCATTGAAAAATGATTGGCCAGCTCCTGCCTATTATCGGCTATTGATTCCAGATTTGCTACCGAATTACAAAAAATGCCTGTACTTAGACACCGATATAGTCGTCAGGCATGACCTAACGGAATTGTTTAATACGGATCTTGAAGATTTTTACATTGCTGGTATCAATGAGAGGCATGCCGTAATAGACGAGTTCAAATATCTATCGTCTATCAATCTGCACGGGGCAAAGCATTATATAAATTCCGGGGTTTTGGTAATGAACCTTGATCTAATGCGAAAAGATCATTTGAAGGAAAAACTCGTATCAACGGCAAAGCATGGCGTTGATGGGGAAAAGGCTTTTATGTGGGCCGACCAAGATGCACTCAATATTGTATGCCGTGGTAGAGTGAAACTTTTAGATTTAAAATTCAATGTTTTTCCTGGAATATTCGATTCAATTCTAGATTCCGAAGATTTTCTATCAAAGATGAAAGAATTCTATGGGGAAAAACAGTTCGGTGAAGCTTGCAATGATCCCCTCATATTACATTTTGCAGGGGGAAAGCCATGGAAGTCCCCTACGGCAATGTTCGATAATAGATGGTGGGAAATATGCCGCCTGAGCCCATTCTACGAAGAAATACTCTATAGATATATTGCATCTAGAGTAATAGCCGATATTGACGCCAAAATTGATGCCAGATGCAGAGAATGTATCCACAGTGCCCTTGGTTATAGCAAATGCAACTACTACAGGTGCATTATTCTCTCCAAATTAACATTTGGTAAAAAGAAAGCTCACTACCAACATAAATGCGAAGAAATAAAAAAAGTATTGGGAATTCACTAGAAATATCTTAGGTAGTTTCTGCTTCTATGAAAAATTACCTCGAGCTTTTGAATCAAGTATTAACCAATGGAGAAAAACGAAATGATAGGACGGGAGTGGGGACCATCGGATTATTCGGAGCCCAACTGCGATTTAATCTGATAGATACTTTTCCCGTTATTACAACAAAGTTCGTAAATTTGAAAGCAGTAATCCATGAACTTTTATGGTTCATCGGTGGCAATACCAACATCAAATACTTGCAAGACAATGGTGTAAACATTTGGAACGAATGGGCCGATGAAAATGGAAATTTAGGACGTGTTTATGGGGCTCAGTGGAGAACATGGCAAGCTCCTGACGGACAGATAATAGATCAACTGGCCAACGTCATAGAACAAATCAAAAATGATCCCTTCAGCCGTAGACACATCGTATCAGCTTGGAATCCAGGAGAAATAGGTAGAATGGCTTTGCCTCCATGCCATGCATTTTTTCAGTTTTACGTATCATCCGATGGAGGGTTAAGCTGTCAATTATACCAACGAAGCGCTGATATGTTCCTGGGGGTACCTTTCAATATTTCCTCATATTCCCTTTTAACCATAATGGTTGCCTATGTCTGCAATCTTCATCCCAAAGAATTTGTACATACGTTTGGAGATTTGCATATTTATACCAATCACCTGGAACAGGTAGAAGAGCAACTATCTCGCAAACCGCTATCCCTCCCAACCTTAAGATTAACCCGACCAGTGCATTCCATCGACGACTTCAAATATGAAGATTTCGAAATCGTGGGATATGAACATTGTCCAGCCATAAAAGCACCAATCGCAGTATGATGAATGTGTCGACAGACCTCTATGATATTCTATTACAAAGATTAGATATTCGGGCCATTGCAGCAATGGCAGCCAATGGCATAATTGGGAATAATAATTCCATTCCCTGGGACGTTCCAGAAGAAATGGCATTTTTCCGTAGAATGACACAAAATGCATCGGTGCTAATGGGCCGTAAAACTTTTGAATCCATTGGCCATCCTCTCCCCAACCGACAAAATATTGTAATGACAAAGGATACGGCTTGGCATCCCGACGCTGTCACCACGATACAAAAATTGGACCAACTACTAGAGCTTGACATTAAGGGTCCCATTTGGGTATGTGGCGGTGCGATGATCTACGAAATGTTATTTCCGGCCTGCCGAGAATTATATCTAAGTACGGTTTTTGGACAATTTGATGGCGATACAAGAATGCCACCTTTTGGGGAGATATTCGTTATACATAAAACAATTTTAACTTGCTCGACATTCAAAGTTGACCATTATGTGGCCAGACGATATGCGAATATTGAGAAAAGTCCGTTATCTTTGTAAAAAACTTTTGAGAAAATTGTATGGGCTGATCAATCATGCAGAAATATTCGCAACAGATGTGCTATACGATAGAAAGAAATCATTCGGGACCGCCTGTGTGGCCGTAATTCTGCTGCCCTTATCCTTCTTGTTTGTCCTGATTGTAAAATTGAGGCATCTTTTGTATGTAAAAAGAATTTTTACGTCAGATATTTTGGGATGTCCAGTCATCGTTGTCGGCAATTTGACGGTTGGGGGAACGGGAAAAACCCCAGTCGTAGAAAAAATTGCCCGTGAATTAAATGAGAGAGGGAGAAAGGTAGCAATTCTTAGTCGCGGCTATAAAAGTAAAGGTGAACCCAAGTGGAAAGCTTTTATCCGTTGGATGACCCATGGTGATGAACCACCACCTAAGGTTGTAAGCAACGGAAAATCGGTACTACTGGATTCCGAAGTGGCTGGAGATGAACCATTCATGTTGGCTAAAAATCTGCCTGGAATTGTTGTTCTTGTTGACAGGGACCGTGTCAAAGCAGGGCATTATGCGATTAATAAGTTTGGAGTCGACGTAATAATTTTAGACGATGGCTTTCAATATTTCCCTCTGCGAGGGCATATAAACCTTCTACTAATCGATAAAACTAACCCCTTTGGAAATAAACACCTGTTGCCCCGTGGAATTTTACGCGAACCAATCTCCCAAATCAAACGAGCATCCTACGTTCTTTTAACCAAATCGAACAATATTTCCAATGATTCCATCATCGATACGATAAAATTATATAATTCGAATGCTAAAATTATTGAATGTGCCCACTTCCCGAGAAATCTATCAACTATACATAGCAAGGAAGTAAAGCCATTCAATATCATCGAAGGGCAAAAAATAATGGCATTTAGTGGAATTGCATCCCCCGATGGATTTGAAAATTTTTTATTACAGCATGGGGCAGAAATTGTTTACAGAAAAAGGTTTGTCGACCATCACAGATTTTCCCAAAATGAACTGGAAAATATCTTCAACATTGCATGTGCTAAGGAAGCTGTCCTTGCAATTACAACGGAAAAAGACGCCGTCAGAATTCCAAAGGATTTTAATCCCCCAATCCCAATCTACTTTTTAAAAATAGACATAGAAATTATTTCAGGTGAAGAAATATTTGAAGAGGCAATTTCCAAATTTGATACAACCATTTAAAATTATGGCAATGGCCTAAGAGTTGGGCATTTGCTTCTTTTTTTCCTTCAATTGCTTGCAATAATCTAGCATCTTTCGATTCATATCGTACATTGCCTGTGATAGTTCACCGGGGTAAACAACTGACATTTTTCTAACTGATTCGACTGTTTCTTCGGAAATTTTTCCTTCGTCGTATGCTTTTTCGGCTGCTATTGGAAAATGCTTCATCAGTCCATCTATAAATTTTTCAGCATCAACCTCTTTCAAATATTTTATCGCAACGTCCAAATTTGCAATGGTCTCTTTTATCTTCTTTTTAAGCTTAATTTTGGAAACTTTATTGGAAAAGGCTTCACCGTAGAGATCAAAGATTTTATTCATTTATTTACCTTTGGTTCATGTCGAAGAATTGTTGCAGAATTTTTACTTTTGTCAAACCCTGAATTAAATTAAAATTCGAACACATAGTGTTTACTTTTTCTAAAATTATTGGTTCGACGTTTGATTAATTGTATTTAAATCTATGGTCTCAATATATTGTAATGATTGGAAAATTTTTTAGATTGTTCGTTGGGCATACCCACAAGAAATTTATCAAAGAATGCCAGCCGGTAATAACAAAAATCAACGGAATAGAGGAAACATATAAGTCGTTATCCGACGGAGCCATCGTCGCAAAATCGGAGGAACTAAAACAACGGGTGGGGAAAGGAGAATCCCTTGATGATGTGTTACCGGAAGCATTTGCGTTGGTAAAAAACACAGCTCGCCGTCTGTGCGGAAAGGAAATTGAAGTATGTGGCCATAAATTGATTTGGGATATGGTGCACTACGATGTGCAACTTTTGGGGGGTATTGCCTTACACCAAGGGAAAATTTGCGAAATGGCAACGGGAGAAGGGAAAACCTTAGTTGCAACATTGCCACTCTATTTGAATGCTCTAGCCGGAAGGAATTGTCACCTGGTTACTGTCAATGATTATCTTGCCCGTCGAGATGCGGAATGGATGGGCTATATCTATAGATTTCTCGGCATAGGGGTTGGGTGTTTGCAAAATGAAATGGACACGGAAGAACGCCAAAAAGCATACGCTTGTAACATAACCTATGGAACGGCATCGGAATTTGGGTTTGATTACTTGCGCGATAATGGCATGGCAACTTCTTTGGAGGAGCAAGTTCAACGGGAACATTACTATTGCATCGTCGATGAGGTTGATTCCATCCTAATCGATGAAGCACGAATACCCCTAATAATTTCCGGGGCAGCACCAAAAGATGAAGAAAGTATGCCCTACATGGAGTTAAAACCATCGGTTGCCAACCTGGTTGAGTTACAACAAAAGCTGTGCAATCGTTTAGCCTCGGAAGCCAAAACCATACTGGATAATAGTGGAGATGCCTATGGTCGTGAGGCCTATAAAAAGCTCTGGCAAATAAAGCTAGGTATGCCAAAAAACAAACAGTTTTTACGCTTCATGGAGAATGGAGTATACCGAAAAAATTTCGACAAATTTGATCTCGAGATGAATTCTGAATTACTCAAGGGCGAAAAGCACCAAATCAAGGAAGAGCTGTATTATTGCTTGGATGAGAAGGACAACCAATCGGATTTAACCGAGTTGGGACGTACCAATTTGAGTAACGATGAAAATGCATTTGTCCTGCCCGACTTGCCATCAATATTTTCCGCTATCGATGTGGATGATTCCCTATCGCCGGCCCAAAAAATTGACAAGAAACGCCATGCGGAGGAAGAATTTTCCCTAAAGAGCATCAAAATTCACTGCCTAAATCAACTTTTACGGGCATATTCTTTGTATAATAAGGATGAACAGTATACCATTTTGGACGGTAAAGTTGTGATAATTGATGAAAATACTGGTAGAGCAATGCCCGGACGCCGATGGAGTGAAGGGTTACATCAGGCCATTGAAGCTAAGGAAGGTGTAAAAATTGAGCGAGAATCTCGTACATATGCCACCATCACAATGCAAAACTACTTTAGAATGTATGAAAAATTGGCCGGCATGACGGGTACTGCCGAAACGGAAGCACAGGAATTTAACGACATTTATCACCGATCTGTCGTAGTGATACCAACTCATAGAAAATGTATTCGTATTGATTTAAACGATGAAATTTATAAAACCCGTAGGGAAAAATACAATGCGGTAATCGCAGAGATTAAAGCAGCTAACCAAAAGGGACAGCCTGTTTTAGTGGGAACGACGTCCGTCGAATCTTCGGAATTGTTGAGCAAAATGCTGAAGCGGGAAATGATAAATCATAAGGTTTTGAATGCCAAATATCACCAACAGGAAGCAGAAATTATTGCCCAAGCTGGACAAAGAGGGGCCGTTACGATTGCAACCAACATGGCAGGACGTGGTACGGATATCAAATTGGGAGATAGTGTTTCGGAATTGGGAGGACTGTTCGTAATTGGTACGGAAAGGCATGAATCCAGGCGGGTCGATCGGCAATTACGCGGTAGATGTTCCCGCCAGGGAGATCCCGGATATTCGAAATTTTTCGTTTCTCTGGAAGATTCTCTGATGCGAATTTTTGCCTCGACTGGTCCCATAGCACGGCTATTGCAGAACACATTTAAGGAAGGGGAAGTCCTGGCTCACCCTCTGTTGAACCGCTCCATTGAAACAGCTCAGAAAAAGGTAGAACAACACTATTATTCAATTAGAAAACATTTATTACAATATGATGACGTCCTCAATCAACAAAGGAAAATTATCTATTCTCTCCGGAGCGATTCCCTAAGCGAGAATAATACTCAAAATGTTATCTTTGAAATTATACACAATGAGTTGGAGTCTAGGTTGGAACAATTTTCGGATAGACTAATGGACGATAGGGATGACGATGACAGTCTTAAAACACTGTTGTCGTGGGTAAATATTAATTTTCCTTTGAATTTGAAGGTGTCCGATTTGAGCAATAAATCCAAAGATACAATCTATGAGCTAATTTTATCGAAGATAAAAAAGGCCTATGAAATAAAACAATCTACTGACGATCCAGAATCCTTAAAATTTATCGAACGGATGATACTTGTCCGAGCAATTGATAGTAATTGGCAAAAACATCTAACGGAAATGGATACTTTGCGGAGTAGCGTTGGGCTTCGGGGATACGGTCAACGAGATCCGATAAATGAATATCGTACGGAAGCATTTGAATACTTTAACACAATGTTGAAGCAGATCAATTCTGATGTCTGTGCTCAATTATTCCGATCGGCAGGAAGCGCCCAAGCGTTCAATAGAATGGTCAATGAATTGCGTAAACACCTTGTGATGTCGGGGGGTACTTTGGAAATCGTACACGACGGACAACGGCAGAATGAAAAGAATGAGCCTAAAATGGTCATTAGATCAGTTTCACAACCTAAAATTAACAGAAACGATCTTTGTCCGTGTGGAAGTGGAAAAAAATATAAAAAATGTTGCGGCCTAAAGTAGCAGTTGCCATGTCGGGAGGCGTTGATAGCGCGGTATCCGCATTGCGATTAAAAGATGCCGGCTACCAGGTGCATGGTATTTTTATGCGTACGTGGAATGCTGAAGATTCGGGAAATCCGATAGCTGACTGCCCATGGAAGACGGATTTGAACGATGCGAAAAATGTCTGCGAAAAGCTTGGCATAACATTTGAAATCATCAACATGATATCCCAATACCGCACACTGATCGTAGAAGAACTGGTGGAAGGTTATCGTAATGGGATTACGCCGAATCCGGATGTTTTATGCAATGCGCGGATAAAGTTTGGCATGCTCAAGCAATATGCCCGGGCCAATGGATTTGAAAAATTTGCGACAGGGCATTACTGTAGAGTAATAACCAATGAAAATGATACCGTCGACATCTTGGAGGGGGTTGATAAAAACAAAGATCAATCATACTTCCTTGCCATGCTTTCCCAGGAACAAATACGAAATACACTATTCCCCGTTGGTGAACTGACAAAACCTGAAGTTCGCAAAATCGCTGAAAAGGCAAATTTGCCAAATTGCAAAAAAAAAGATAGCCAGGGAATTTGTTTTTTGGGCAAGGTAAAGATTCAAGATTTTTTATCGCATTATATACATGATCAACCCGGTAATATTGTCGATTCCCAGGGCAAAATCGTTGGTCAACACCGAGGACTATTTCGATTTACCATAGGCCAGAGGCATGGGATCAATGTCCCATCAAATCTTGATTTTGCCTACTATGTCGTCGTTGGAAAAGATCTCACCAAAAATCAATTGGTCGTAGAAATTGAACGACCGACATCAAAATTTCTATTCAGGGATGAATTTTTTATTCATGGTTTAAGCTTTACCAATGGAAGTCTCGGAGAATATGAAAATTTGCTAGCTCGCCCACGATACCGTGATCCCGCCCAAAGAATTGAGTTTTTTCGAACGGGAACCAGTACGGCTCGTGTTATCTTTAAACAACCTCAGCGGGCAATAGCAAGCGGACAAGTTATAGCATTCTATCGAAATGTAATCCTACTTGGTGGTGGCATATTTGACTAAAACTTTGAGCCATGTCATATTTCGACAATTATCCTAAAGTTTATTGGATCCGACATTAAAAATATCATAACCCTATTTGAATAAAAGATTTTCGATATTTCGCGCACTATAAATGAATGTCCTGATGTCATTCATGGCTTCATTTGAGTCTTCTAACAAAAAATGCCCTGCCATTTGGTAACGTTTATACGCGGCATTTGGTAGTATTTTTCCCCAAGCTTTTAGAACATCGAAACCGTAGCGAAAATCATCGTCCGACCAAAAAAATTTAATTTTTTTATTACACAAAATAAACGCTTTTTCGCTGATTATACTTAAAGTTTTCAAGGAAGGATGGTCAGGTAACCATGGAATATCGTCTATCTCGGCAGCAATAGCTACGCGGTCGGAAAATTTTTCGTATGGCCATAAGTATCCTCTAATAACATCTCCATCGAGTATTGAAAATGTTCCCAAATGTAAACAGGCCCAAGCAAACAAATTAAAGAACCTTGAACATAAGAATGTAAAAAGAGGAAATTTGAAAAGTAAAATGATGGCTGGCAGCCTTGGTAAGGAAAAAACAGCGGAATTCAATAGGGACATACTACTAATCCTTTCGGGCCAACGTTCTGCTATGGCCAAAGCCACTGCAACACCGAAATCTTGCGCTACAATATGAAATTTCTTGAACTGTTTTATCTCCGCAAAAGAAATAGCATTATCTATGTGGGTTTTGATGTCGTATCTACAACTTTTCGGTTTATCGGATAACCCATGTCCAATGTGGTCAATCGCTATGCACTTAAAATCTGAGCGCAGCAAAAGTATCAAATTTCTAAAAAAAAATGACCATGTGGGGTGTCCGTGCAAAAATAATATTGTCTCCCCCGTGCCCTCTTCAACATAATGCATAATTGAACCATTTTTTAACTTGGCATAATGTTGTTGGAATGGATAAACTTCTCTTAAAAATAATGGTAATGACTTCTCCATCTGCCAATTTAAACGTAAAATTCTTTGCAAATTTTCATAAATTTACAACTTAAATTTTTATTCTTTTGGACTAAAGCTACGGCCACTTTCCTGAATGTTTTTGTGAGGCCGTACTGAACCTTCTAAATCCCATCGATCCTATTTTTCCGATGAAGTTCAATCTATTGTATGACAAAATAGATTCTAGAAACGTTTCCATTTTTCTTTTCTCGAATCAATTCCTCGAATATGTTTTGAGAAAATGGTAAAAGATTCCCCTTGTCCCATCCACTGCCCCTATCGCTGCTATGCTTATATCTCCTAGTATATACCGGCTTGAGGTATGCATTTTTAGGCTTCTTAATGAAAAAATACTTGAAGGATAAAATTTTAAAATCATGGTCATAGGTCCTATCATTTACCTTTATGCTGCACCAACTAATAGCCAGTGAATCCTTGGCTGTTGACGATCGCGAAGTAGAATTAATAGCCAGTGAATCCTTGGTTGTTGTTAATAATCGCGAAGTAGAATTAAATGATTGAAAATAAATCAACAATGGTAAATGGCTATCGTAGATTCCTAGTCTCATAAATTCTGGCATGTCGATAGCTTGCAAGTATACGTCACTTATTTTGATTATATCTTGTATCGCTCTGTTATTAAGATAGCCATTGCCTTTGGGCATAAAACGTTTGGATGCTATTTTTGTAAAGGTTTCATAGTAAATGATGCTTCGTTCCGTTTGTAATGCCTGTTCATCGGCAATTTTAAAAAATTTACCACTCATTACTAAAACACTCATGATTGATATCAAAAAAACGCACGCGATCGACGCAGCTATAAGTATTTCAGCCAATGTGAATCCTTTTTGTGAAATTTTCAAAATATACGCGTAAATTAAATGTTTCTAATCTGAACGGCTGTTATGGACCCCAACAACGGACCCTAACATTCATCCTGCCACGAGTTTATGAACAAAGACAATCTTGTCAACTGAAAGTTAACAAATGTTGTCTTTAAAATAAACCCCTTGAATCTGATCAAAAGTAGCTGCCCATCTGGAGCATGTTGCATGCCAAATCAAAAAAGAATTTCGACGATTAAACCGATTTTTTAAAAGGATGAACAAGCCCTCATAAAGCAAAGCAAGTGGCGGCGAACGGGTCTATCACGGAGCAGAAATAGTACGATACTAGCCACTGAATCAACAAAAGAATATTTCTACCCTGTGCTATGTTATATGCATCATATTGCTGTTTGCATTAATTTTTCTTTTATTTTTGTTTTTCACATTTGTAAAGGGTGTGTTGTGAAAAAAAATTGACAACCACGGTACAAAATATACATTCCTTTGGGAGGAGGATATAATGTCACAAACCGATTGGGATCCTATTAAAACAGCCTTTAAATTAACCGGTGTTACCGAAATCTCGGATATAAGCAGCATACGAATGGGCCAAGGGTATGCTGATTTGCACAAAACGGCAACCAAAATCCAACACACAATCCTAGAAGAACGCAAATGTTGGAGTGGAAGGTTAAAATTCGCTATTTTCCCGGAGAGGCTTTTGCTGTGGAGTTTACGTAAAAATTCTGGTATTGATAAGCTAATACGAGAATTCAAAAATGGGTTAATCACAATATATCACGCTTCTGAAGGTTCGGAAGTAAAACTTCAAATAGAAGCACTTTTCGGAAATATTGGAGAAGAGATTCCAACAATATGCCAAGAACAAAGAGATGAAGCCATAGTGCCCCAGAATATTTCGTGTACAGGTCTTGAGTCTTTCAAGCACATGGAATCACTCTTACATGGAAGAAATGACGTAAGTAGTCCAACAATGAATGAGTCTGCTGGAAAATTTTTCTCAGCATTTGAAAAACTAGGCATCACTCAAATAGTTGGGATTAATTCTTTAACGGAAGAACATTTGACCAAATGTATTGATGATAATAAGCCAGTTGTAGTGTTAGAAGGGACAAATGCTTTGCTGATTAGAAAAAATGAAGATGGTGGAATAGAGATTACGAAATTTACCACAGTATCCAAAGATTTGAACACTAACGGCGGTATCCAGATGGATTCCGGAGATTATGTTAATGCATTTCAATTGTTTAACCTTAAATATGAGCCTAGCGAATTCAATGAGATACATTTTGGTCTAAAAAGCATCAATGATGGAAAACCACCAGAAGCGATTCCCCAGGGGAAAATGTTTTTGATAAAATCTAGGGGAAAAAATCCAACGACCCCGCAATATGAATTGTTAAACCTCCTTCAATATGCCGCCAAGGGTGATTCAGCAAAAGAGAGAGAGGTTGCAAGGTTTGAAATAAATGAATACATTGGTCATTTATCCAACGCTGCACATAAAATGAGAAGCGAAGGTGAGATCATGTCTGACCAGCATATGATTAATTTTAATGCTCTATCACAAGATATACAGAAAAGAATTTTGCTCCTACAAGCATCCGGAAAGATTAGTGCAGAATTGGCGTCGGAATATTTATCACACATAGTTGGTATATCACCAACAAGAACCGAACCACAACCATCGGGTCCAACCCAACCGTCGCAAGGTGGAAGTTTTGACACACTCAAAATAAAAAATATATCATATTCTGCCGCTTCCAATGTGCAAACTTCACGGGGACACAATGTACAAACCAATGGCGACATTCTTTCATTCTTGCAGCAAGCCAACAAATCTCATACTGCTGGTCTCTCTGCTCCTTTGGTCATGGGATTCGCTACTGCAAAACGATTTGAAGATTTAGTAAAAAACCAAGATGAGACCTTTAAAGCTTTGGAAGGAAAAGACAGGGAAGATGCGGCGATCAATGTTGGTAATTTTTTCAGAATGGCCGCATTGTATATAGAATATGATAAAAGAAATGGAATTGCCATTCCAGGCAGCAAGCAACAATTTTATGATAGTCTCATAGCATTAGGATTAAGGATTTATAAAGAATATGGACGGAAGCATAATTTTTTCGATGGAGAGGAGTATGGGAATGATCGTGTAAAGCATTATGTTATTCGCAATCAAGATAGTAATGGAGTGACTCATGAGATTGAGATGTGTCGTGAAATACATGATGCCGTAAGAGACGACCAGATAACGAATGTTCAAAGCGCAATGGAAGCAGTAAGAAATATTAGCGACGTTTCGCTCAAGGAAACGGTTGCTACGTCCTTCTTTAGAGTACCAATTGATGGTGAGCATTATAAGCATGTAAATAGCACAACAAAAATTGGAGCGGCGGCCAATGGCTTTGCGTATATGCTTTTCAGTCTGACCGCAGACTCAAATGAAGGTACTGCTTTTTATACGCAAGCTCGTATTGCTCCAAAGGTGATAAAAAACCTATCATTTGGAGAACAATTACAAAAAAATTACAAAAAAATTTGTGAATTTTTGAACAACAAATCCCAAGGAGAAGTGGCAAAATCACAAGAGTCAAAACGGTTCCTTTTTTTAGAACATTGCTGTTTACCCTCGAATCCTTCGAATGGAAACATTGTACAAAAGGCCGAAGCTATGCTTTCGTGGCTACAAACTTCAGGCAACACTAGCATCTTTGACGACCTTGAAGCGCAAAGAATATTTTGTAAATTGCTATGCGGAGACATTAATAGCCCTCAAGCATTATCCATAGCTTTAAAAGATGGGGAAACCTGTAGACAATTTGAACGGATTGTAAATCAATTTTTTCAGCACTCTCTAAGCAATTTTCCAAATCCAATTGAACAAGATGCAGACCTTCAAAAATATAAATTTTATGCATCCCTTTACATTCAGCTAAACAAAACAATAGAGGAGGCCAAAGGGAAAAAGCCCGATCTCGACACTTCTGTTTTTAACAAAAAAGTTAAATTAGATGGCACAAGCGATGAAATACAAATTTTTGCATGTGTTTTGTGTCAGAAAATGATCTTAGGAGACACATTAACACCCGAAGAAATGCTAAGATGTACGGACCCAAAGATGATGATTTGGCCAGAAATGGCAGGAGCAAGCGATACGCTTCTCAATCGAGATCCCGAAGATTCCTCCGGAATAAAAAATATGTTCGATGGTCCTGTGTTAGATTCTTTGAGAGATTTCATAGTCAGGCAAAAAGATGATCTAAACAAAGATGGTTGTCATTGCATTGCTGATGCATATGCGAAACAACTAGGGTATGCAGGACCTTCGGTAACCATCGATTGCGTGAATAGATTGATAACAATCAAGGATACAACAACTAATGCCAGTGTTACCATCGATTTGAATAATTTTGTGCGTTTGCGTGACGGAATATATCCGGAAGAACATGTGCAAACAAACGACTCAGAACATCCAATATTAGCTTTGCTTGGTGTTAACGGCACCAATATACATCACAGGGTAAAAGTGAATGGAAATACTAGTGTCGTGGATGGAAAAATAGTTGTTGATAACAAAACCAACAGAGTAACAATGAATGGGAAGGTATTTGTTAGCCGTGTTCAAAATTCCAGCACCAGGCGGCTGCCAGCAGAACTGGTAATGGAAAAAATGCTTGACCGTTTTTTACCATTTGTTGATGAAAATGACAAGACATGCCAAAAAGTCTACTTTTATGATAAAACGTCGCTAGATCAACCGGTATTCGTGCTAGAAAATGGTACACTATATACTTCAACTAGTAATAAATATTATAAAGTGCCCACTCTTCTTACTGGCCATGTTTTTGCAGATCCTCTTTTACAACACCTTAATTCTTCTGAAATGAGTAATGTTTTTGCGACAAAAGATGAGGGTGGTGCAATTTCTTCGTACGTAATTCCAGAACTACGCTACAACGACCAAATATTACAGTTTTCCCGAGGAAGTGATGGTCAATTACATTTGGTAAGCAATGAAAATTATATCCTATCAGAACCTCCAATACCCAACCCGTTGGAGGGAAATACGCTAAATTATGTTTGTTTGCGGTCAAAAGATAATCCAAGTGACTATAAATTCATTCTGATAAATGATAAACATCTTATTGACACTTCGTCACTCGATCAGGCGACAAAAAGTGAAATATCCGTCCTGGGGCAGGATGTTTTAGAAATTGGGTTTAATACTATCACTGGGTTTGATCTAGGTGCTGATCATCAGGCAACTGGAATAATATTAGCAGGAAGATTATTCGACATAGGGAAAAATGAATTGGCCCTAAATATTTTAAACAAGATAGATATGCGGACAGTGATCGCCCTAAAAAACAACACACTTTTACAAACTACTTTGCGCTCACTCATAACGAATAAAACAACTGGCGCACTTGATTTGAAACGAGATCAACCTTTGGAACGGAATTTAGCAGCTTTCAAAATTCTAACACTGTTACTTGAGTCGGATCCCTACAATTTTCGCAATTTTTTATTGGCCAAAAATCCTGATGGTACTATTAATTTTGGTGACAGTTTTGATCTAGTGACTCAAGTGTGTTCTTTGTATCAGGCATTGGTTGATGCCAAAGAAAATTCAACGCAGCAAGTTAGTCTTTCCAAAGAAGCTGAGCTTGCTTTTACGGAAGAAATTATGGGTGCCATGGGCCAAGCTTTACAAGCGGCATCTGGGGTAGGCCGAGCTCTGCTGAGTATGATGCCCGAGTCAACGCTTCTAGAAATGCCAGAATTTGGACTATTGAAATTATTTGAGCAGAGGCATAGGTCACTCGTGGAAGAACTTGGGGCTAAAACTAATGTTAGCTATATTACTAAAGTTGCTAAAGACTCTAAAGATCATGTCGTAGTACACGTTAAGCCGGGAGGAAAACGGTCTTTCGAAAAAGCTAATACCTTTTCATCCGTATTGCCCATAAGAAATACGAAGATGTTGGCAACACTTAGAAAGGAAGCCCAAAATACGGCTCTATTGAAAACACCGACTAATATAGAACGAAGAAAAGCTCTCTTGCGAAAATGTTGTAGAAGTGATGATGAAATCAATAGCACTGACCAGCATGAGCTGTCTGACAGCCAGAAGAAAGCTTACATAGCATTTAGGAACGAGATGAGATTTCCTACATCTCTGCCATCTGATGAAGTAATGCTAAACAGCATGCAGGAAGTGTTTGTTGCTGAAATAGAAGGTTTTATTAAAAGTCAATCTATAGAGAGTAAACATGCACAAGCTTTAGATATAGAGAACTCTGCTAGACAAAGCATTGTAGGGGAAATAGGTGGAATATTGCGGCCCGTTAAAGCACAGCAAATCGATGGCGGTTCAGCAACATCTCCAGATGGCATAGACAAGTGGAAAATTAGCACGTTGATGGACTTTGTTTCACAAGATGAAACAACAATCCAATCCAGTGCTTCCCTAGCTCCAAACGACAGAAAATTAATTTTAGAATTTAAAAGAAAATATTCAAGTGATATCAATAATTCGACTTTTGAAAAAGATCACCGATCAGAGTTGCTTGATTTGGCTAATGCAATCTCCGGTTCGGGAAAAACATTTTCATCGAATGATAGGCAGATAATTGCTCAATACAAAACTACAGCTGACAAAGAATTAGGCAGATACAACGAAGAAATGAACCTGGCAAGATCTCAAGACTTGAGGGCAAGAGCGGTTGGTGAACTGTATGAAATCAACGCTAACAGTTTTACTGCTAAAAATGAAGAGAAAAGCACCATAGACACAACCATTGATAACTTAACAACACAAATTTCGGAAGCAAATAAGGAAGTAGAAGAAATAAGGAAGCAATTGGATACAAAATTTTCTACCTGTTCCAAGACAATGGAAAGTTTGCGCAAAACAAAATTAGCCAAAATGCCAACACTGGATGACGCAAGAAAGGCCCTGGTTTGTGCCCCTTCTGACCCGGATGGTGACTGGTCCAAGTCGATAAAAGTTCTTCGGGATGTTAATCCGGAGTTTACGGATGCAGATTGTAAAGAGATTGTTGACCTTATCAAACAATTACTGCAAGCTTCCACGAGCATCAAATCCCTGGAACAGCTGAAAACTGCTATCGAAAATGTACATAATAAGGGACGAGCTGTCTTAGAAGCAAATCAAAATTTGCCAGGATACTATGACACAGACCTTAGCCAAGAGCAAAAAGATTTTCTGCTGGCAAAAGATCAATTGATTATTGCATATGAAAGTGTAAGGACGTATGACCCAAAAACAGAGATGGAAGCATTAGCTTTTGAGGATATAGTAGGGTTTCGCGTAAGGGGAGCTCAGGCTAGCATTGTCAAAAATGTAATAGCTCAGCTGCAAACAAACGAGGCCAATAATGAGCAAACGGGTGTTACTTTCCAACTCATGATGGGCGGGGGCAAAACAAGCGTTGTTCTTTCCCAGCTGGCTCATGCTATAAGCACACAAGGTAAGATTCCACTATTTGTTTGCCACCCTTCGCAATATACCGCTATGCTAGGAAATTTAAGAATTTTTCAAGAAAGCAGGTATTCGCAGGAGGTTATTAGCATTGATGAAAGCAAATCGGATCTAGCAGATTCGAACAAGCTATCTGGAATATTAAGGAAGCTCAAACGAGCTAAGAATGGAGGCGGGTGCCTAGTAATCCAAGCTCCAACCATTAGAGCTATCAAGTTGGAATTCATAAGGACAAGTCGATCGGCGATGGAAAAAAATGATCCTGTGCTTATGGCACGGGCGAAACAGCTGGCAGAGATACTATCATACATGAAAGAAAATTGTACACAACTTTTGGATGAAGTAGACTTGAACCTAGACATATCAAAGTCGGTAAATTTCCCAGGTGGTAGCCGGAAAACACTTGCTAGTGATCAAATCGATGTCGTTGCTTCAATGTTAGGTATGATTACGGAAGATACCGACTTGAGAGAGGCATTTGTTAATGACAAATTTGGGGTTGAAAAAAATGGGAAAAGGCCCGTTAACCAATTTAAGCAAAAAATCATCGACAACTGTTTTGACAAAATTCAACAATTGGATTCCGAGATTTCAAGAGATGATTTGGCAAAATTTATGCTCGGAAACCAAGAACCAAGCGAATCATTTAAAAAGTCTTGGGAAAAGATCAAAAGTTCCCATCAAAAGGAAGCAAGAGACATTGCGCTACAAAAGGGGATGCTATCTATTATAGATAGTGCAGCAAAAAAAGAGTATAATCGGCATTATGGATTTAGAGGGGATGGTTCCGTCATTCCTTACCAAGGAGTAGGCACGCCATCTTCAGGAGAATTTGGTAATGTTTATGAGCAAGCATATTACTTTTTTGCAGCCATTTTGCATGATGGAATTCAAGTATCTCAAATAACTTCACTGGTTGAAGGATATGTTAACGGATCATTGCCTAAATCACTAAAAAGCAGCTTTGAGTCGGTATGGAGGGAATGTGGGCTTGGAACACCCAGTGACCTCAAAAAGATGTCAGCTGTACAGCGTAATGCAATAATTAATAAGGCCGTTTCTCAGTTAAATGCTAAGAAAGGATTTAAAGAATTTATGCTACTTGCGAAGCAAATAGCCGCAACTGTGATAAAATATAATTCAGAAACACTTGAATGCAATGCGATATCAATGGTAGATATGGGCAAGACATCCGTGGGATGTACAGGAACTCCTTGGAATATGCAAACATATCATTCCGCATTTCAAGGGGAAAATAAAGCCCTCTTAGAATTGGGGACGGAAGGCAGAATTATACAGAAATGGGAAAAAGATTTTCGAACGGGAGATTCAAAAATATTAACTTCGTCAAATACAACCACAACCGTATCTGGTATGCTAGATTCTTATCGCGCAGCACATAAAGATGATTCTAGAGAGTTACACGCCATAATAGATGCGGGAGGGATTTTTAAGGATAAAACAAACGACGAGGTTGCTGGAGATATACTAAAGTATTACCAAGATGATCTCAATGTGGGATTTGTAGTTTACCTTGGAAAAACAGTAACAGGAGATGAGTCTTTCTTTGTAATGAAAAAGGAGGATCCCGATAATCCCATCCCAATCCCAGATACCAGCCCTGCAACGATAGAACGTGTTGTTGGAAAAGGTAACATCGATAAAATTTTCGTATACTATGATGAATTAAGATGTACTGGATGCGACATACCTTTACCCAAAGATGCTAATGCCGTGTTAACCATAAACCCCAATAGTACTCCTATTCGAACGGCATTGCAGGGCGTTTTGCGTGCAAGGAAATTTTTGGATTCTCAACAAGTAGATATTTGTATTCCACAAGCTTTAGTACCCGAAGGCGTAGATCTAAACAATCAAACGGAAGCCATGACAAAAATATGTTCCTATTGCATAGAAAATCAATCGGTGATATTAGCACAACAAATGTACAAGTCATATAGAGCTCAAACAGCTAATTGCTTGAATAGCATACTCTTCGAGAGATTACATGCCAATGTTAGTCAACATTCTGGTAAGAGAATCTCAAAGGAAGAACGGAAAATATTGGACCTATGTGAGAAATTTTTATATTCTCAGTTCGAAGCAGATCCTTTGAAATTGTTTGGCGAAATTACTTCCGAGCAAGATGCATATAGAGCCTTGGAAGGATATTACAATAGTCTCTTCAGAGAAATTAAAAAATCAGATAAAGAGCTAGCACAAGAATTTCAGGCACGGGCCGAAAAAATACTAAATAAAGCTAAAGACGCTTTAAAGTTTACAGTTCAAGGAGGTACAATTGACGCCGGAACAGAAGTAGAGCAGGAACAGGAGCAAGAGCAGGAGCAGGAGCAAGAACAGGAGCAGGTCACCGACGACAGTAAAAATATTAGGCAAGAACAGACTTGGGCCGTTTTTAACGCAGCATCCCAAGAGGATAGTCCTAATGCCAATAATCCTTCTACTGTTTCTGAAGGAGAAGCTCCTCTTTCCAGTACGGATGCAATGCAACAAACTACTGAACCCGCCAATCTGCCATTGAGCGAGAAAGCAAAAATGTTGTTTGAAGACTTAAAAAGCAATACAGGTCTAAGTGAACTGATGCTTCAAGATCGAGAAGTCCTAATAAGTTCAATGGATCAAAGGTTACGACAATCGGCAGAACGCAACAACATCTCTGACAGAGAATTGCTTGTGATATTGAGAACAGCAAACAATAATCCGGATAGCCATACGCTTCCGCTTATTGCGAATCAATTATCCATTAAAGATCAATTACTTGACCGTGTCAAGGATAGAATACTGAAAGCGGCTCCTTCCTTTGACTCTTTGATTTCTCAAGGAGGTACAAATATTCCTGAAATATTACCTGCCAATAATTGCGCTACTTTTCGGCGGGGAAGTGGAAATATTTTTGACAGCAATGTACAAATGACAACTAATCTTGCGCAAAATATAGAAGGTAGCGAGTGGATAAACGATTCCCAAAGAAAAAGTGCACAATTTGTGTTGGTTTACAGGACTGACACCGATGGCACTTCCGGTACTGGTGGCACATACAAAACACTGTTTTTAAGTGATAAAGATGCTCAAGAAATCGGGGAAGCAATGTCGAACTTGAACGTAAAAAATTGCTGGATGTTTAATGCCGGAGGAACCCCATCTTCCGCCAATCCGCTGGCAACCATTGACGAAGGTGTACTAGCCGCAGGGCGAAAAGCAGCTGTTGATTTGGCCATTTTATATGGCAATTTCCACCATTTAAATTCTACGGAAGATAACCAACGTATGCTTCAAGAACATTTACAAACTTCACAAACAGCGCAAGAAAGTTTTCTGAAACGAGTACAAATCTTACAACCTCGCGAGTATGACGATGCCGTAGCTTTTGCACAAAAGTCAGCTGCTTGATTTGTATCAAAAATGTTTGATCTGCTAAAACTTAGGCTAATACAAAGATAGATTCAAACCTTTTGGAAAAATCATTGGCAGGGCAGCGGAAACTTGGCACAAAGGTCCACAACTTTATGTTTAATATCAGAAATTGTGGATTTGTCATTTGGATTTGAGAGCACGACTTTTATAAATTCTGCAATTTGAACCATTTCTTTTTCCTTCATCCCGCGCGTAGTTACTGCGGGAGTCCCCAATCTTAAGCCGCTGGCGAGCAAAGGACTTCTTGTCTCATTCGGAATAACGTTCCTATTGACCGTTATGTTGGCATTTTCAAGTGCGACTTCTGCATCCTTCCCGGTTAGACTTTCGTGAACGGTGCGTAAATCAACGAGCATTAGATGATTATCTGTCCCTCCTGTTACAATGTGGTATCCATTGGCGATCATTTGCTCGGCGAGAATGGCCGCGTTTTTAATAATTTGATTTTGGTATTGTTTAAACTCGGGCCTTAGAGCTTCTAAGAAACACACCGCTTTCCCAGCGATAACATGCATTAACGGACCTCCCTGGGTTCCAGGAAAAACAGCGGAATCGATGGCCTTGGCGAATTCTTCTTTGCACATTATCATGCCACCACGCGGACCACGCAGAGTTTTATGGGTTGTCGTGGTGACAAATTCGCAATATGGAACCGGACTTTGGTGTAATCCAGTAGCGACAAGACCCGCTATGTGGGCAATATCAGCCAGGACTAGGGCACCTTGTGAATGTGCAATTTCGGATACCAACTTAAAATCTATGGCTCTGGAATATGCGGATGCTCCAATGGTTATTAATTTTGGATGTTCAGCTTTAGCCAACAGCTTCATTTGGTCATAGTCAATACGACCGGTTGCTACGGATACATTATAGTGGATCACCTTGTATAGCATGCCACTTGTGTTTTTGGGATGGCCATGGGTTAGGTGGCCTCCATTTTCAAGGGATAGGGTTAAAATTTTATCTCCGGGTTTTAGTACTGCAGTATAAACAGCTGAATTGGCCTGGCTACCAGAATGAGGCTGCACATTGACATGCTCTGCTCCAAATAGTTGCTTTGCACGATCAATGGCTAACTGCTCAATAACGTCGACATTTTCACAACCACCGTAGTAGCGCCTCCGAGGGTATCCCTCGGCATATTTATTTGTCAACACGCTCCCGACAGCTTCTAAAACGGCAGAGGAAACAAAATTTTCAGATGCTATTAGCTCGATTTGTTCCTTCTGACGAATTTTTTCTTTTTCAATTGCACTAAAAACGGCAAAATCAATTTCCTTTAGAGATTGAAGCATTATTCTCTCCTTTGGAAAAAACATATGAACAAACAATGAAAAACAACAAGTTAAATTTAATTTAATATGGGTTGTTTTTTCTTGATTTTGTAATCAAGCACTCTTTATTGGAACAAAGTGAGGATTTTTAAAAATGACACAACATCCAAGTTTTACAAGGAGTGGAAGTGGAGCAGCTAACAAACGTAGTGTTTTAAAGCGCCATGAGCGGGTAGATTTATTGAAGAAACGTGGTATTTGGACCGACGCAAGTTCAATAGTTGGGTTACCCAAGACCAAACCCGAAGAATGAGGTATGTGCGAAGGATATTAGCTAAGGCATGAAAAGTATCCAATGGGGGCATGTTTTTGTTTTTTTTCTCGTCGCATTTGGGATCAGTGGATGTAATAAAAAAGAGTTATCTAACTGTGAAAGCTTGGAGACGAGCGATAAAAATTTTGTGTTGGCAACCAAATATGTTCGAAATGAGCTCTACGATGATGCCATTAATTGTTTAAACAATGTAATTAAATCCCATAAAATTTCTCCCGAGTCGAGTTTGCTACTTGGTACCATTTACTTGGATAAAAAAAATGATCCCATATCTGCAATATATTTTTTGAGAAAATATATGAATGAATGCAGCAATGCACAGCAAATGCAAATTGCCAAACAACTTATTGATACTGCCAAGAAAGAGTTTCTAAAAAGTTTCCCTGCATATAATGGGATTGCCCAAAGCGAAGCAGAATTAATGGAAATATTAAAATCTCTAAAAGATCAAAATGCCGCTCTACGACAGCAAGCGGTCGCAAATAGGCAGAAAATTTCTTCCTATGAATCAAAGATAAATGCACTACAAAATGCCACCCAAGGAAATTTCATACAACATTCACCATACCCAGAATCTGAAACTGTCGCAATACATACGGTCGAAAACGGAGAAACTCTTTCGAGCATAAGCAATAAATATTATGGTACATCCGGTGCTTGGCAAAAAATTTTCGAAGCAAACAGTGCCATCTTGAAAAATCCTAAAGACCTACGGATTGGGCAACAATTGATCATACCATAGCATTTTTTCGAGGGTAGTTATTTTATAGATTGCTATGGCCATACAACTATAGTTAATCTTCATGACAAGGGCCGAAAGAAGAGTTGGAAAGCAAAGAAGAAATGTATTACTGGAAAGATTTAAAGGTCAAGGTGACAGAATATGCCAAAATCAACGGAGTAAAAGAGACCAGTAAGGTGTTTGGCGTAGGTACCAGGACGATAAGCAGGAGGAAAAAGTTAGTGAGGGAAAAGGGGAACCTCAACCGAGCTCCTTTAAATAGGAAGGCAAGGAAGTTGGATATGGAGGGACTTAGGAAGTACGTGGAGGAGCATCCGGACGCGTATCTAAAGGAGATGGCGAA
>JAITAS010000041.1 GCA_031284015.1 Puniceicoccales bacterium
AACACCTTCCTGCGAGTGAAAGAATGGCGCTCCCTTTCCACTCGATACTTTAAAAATATCAGTTCCTTTGTCTCAGCCCTTCACATCCGCTCTATCTCCCTTTTCGCCAGTTAATTTGACGGCACACTCTAGTGTTGGATGTTTTTTATTTTTTCATTGAAAAATTTACATAAAAAATAGCTTCAACTCCGTGCAAAATAAAGTTTTCCATACTATAGCAGGCTGTGTATTTTTTTTGATTTTCCTATGTGGAGTTGCCTGTACTGTGACATGTTCTGCCACAAGTTTTCCGATAACGCTCCAGGACTATCAAGCGTTAGAAGCGGGAAAGAATTTTTCACTGGTGGGAATTTTAAAACATCGCATACAAGTTACACCATTTAATTTAATCGCAACAGCTCTGTTTCTGTGTGCGATTATTCATACTTTCTTTGCCTCAAAATTCACGCAACTATCTAAGAAAATTACCTGTTCAAACACGGAAAATGTAGTTAAAAAACATTTTTGGGGAACCATTTGCCATTTTCTCGGAGAGGTCGAAGTAATTTTTGGCATTTGGGCAGTCCCATTATTGATTTGCATAGTTATCTTTTTTGGGTGGCACGCGTTGGGGCATTATTTTAATAATGTTGTGAGCTTTGCGGAACCAATTTTCGTTGTCATTATTATGGCCATTGCGGCTACACGTCCAATTCTATTGCTTGCAGAATCCGTTTTAGAGCGAATTGCTAGCATTGGGAAAGGAACAGTTGCGACCTGGTGGATATCCATTTTGATTATCGCTCCATTCATGGGGTCATTCATTACCGAACCTGCCGCTATGACCATAGGAGCAATGTTGCTTGCAAAACAATTTTACAATTTTCAACCTTCAAAAAAATTGTGTTATGCAACGTTGGGACTATTATTTGTGAATGTTTCCGTGGGAGGCACACTGACTCACTTTGCAGCACCACCAATATTGATGGTCGCTCACAAATGGCATTTGACGATTGGCCGAGTATTTATGCTACTAGGACAACATGCCATTGTGGGAGTTATTTCCAGTACTTTGCTATATTATTTTGTTTTCAAAAAGGAGTTTTCCGATTTGCAAAGGAAACGTAACAATGTCGAACAAAGGCGTGAGGACGATAACAAAATCCCAATGGGAATTACCATTGTCCACTGCTTATTCTTGGCATGGACGGTGCTAAATTTACACACTCCAGCCCTAGTGATTGCAGGATTTTTATTCTTCCTAGCATTTGTAAAAGCCACAAAGATATACCAGGATAATATCAGTTTAAAATCTCCCATTTTGGTTGGATTTTTCTTGGCTGGCTTGGTTACTTTTGGAGGGTTGCAGGAGTGGTGGATAGCGCCGGTACTAAAAAGTCTAAAAGAATTTCAATTGTTTATCGGGGCTACGATTTTGACTGCATTTAACGATAATGCGGCCATAACATATTTGTCTTCCCTTGTCTCCGAATTTGCCACGAATTTATCCATGCAAAAAGCAGTCCTATCAGGAGCTGTCACGGGAGGAGGATTAACGGTAATTGCCAATGCCCCCAATCCCGCCGGGCAGAACATTTTGTCAAAATATTTTGCCGGTGGAATTTCACCCCTATATTTATTTTTAGGCGCTATAATTCCTACACTGTTGGTAGCCCTGTGTTTTAATTGTTGGTAAAAATTTCCCATCGGTGAAAAAACATAAACTGTTACGGTTTTTACACTGCAGCCCCGTGTTTTTCAGAGATAAAAATTTTTCTACAACTGGGACTTGAAATATGGGAAAATAGAGGTAGAAAAATTGTACCCAATGGTTTTTGGTTGTTACCCTATACGGAGAAAAAATGAGTACCCAGAAAAATTTAGAATTGAAACGTGTAATTGCTACCCCCATGGAAGAAAAACCGCGGTTCGATTGGAAACGCCTCGTTGAAAATGATGACGAATGTGTTTGCGAATATTACAATGTTGGAGAAATTGCAGATAAAATTGGGGAAGCAGTCGTAAACACTTCCTTGGTTAATGGGCGATCTGATATTTTCGACGATGAAAACAAGCAATTGGTTGTTTTATTGACAAGGCAAGTTTGTAGTTGTATCAATCTACGAGAAACTTGTCCACCTAGCCAAGATCTTGTGAATGATGTTATTGAAGAGGTTTTGGTGAGAAATAATAAGAGAGAAATGGCCCATGCGTTTGTTGCCAAATGTAGATTTGAAAATGAATATTACAGGCGAATCAAAGAAAGTCGTAAATTGAGTTTGATCAGACGAGATGGCAGTGTCGTGCCATGGAACATCGAAAAGGTCAAGCATGCAGTTGAATTGGCATTTATTGCTCAGCACCAAAATCCCGAAGGGGCCGATAAAATTTCTCGGGCGGTGACGAAAAATATATTGGATGAAGGGTTATCATTTATTCACATTGAAAATGTCCAAGATTGCGTACAGGAAGAACTAATGCGCCAGGGCGAATATAAGATTGCCGAAGCATATATTTTGTATCGAGCCGAACGAGCAAAATTGCGGGAATTATCAGATGTTGAGAAAGAATACACAGCAACCCAGGAGCAGGGGTCCATTATTGTGGTAAAGAATGCCAACGATGATAGCTTTTTATGGGATGGATCGGAGTTATGTAAGCGAATAGAATTCGCAAATGCAGGATTGGATTCTCACCTAACGTTCGATGAAATATTTTCATCACTAAGGGAAGGAATTTCGTCGGAAATTAGTATTTCAGAATTAAAAAATTATATCATTAAAAATGCACAACGATTAATAGAAAAAGATCCCGTTTTAGCCGTATTTGCGTCACGAATACAGTTGCTTTATTTGTATGAAGATATATTCGATTGGAATTGTACTACCGATACCATTGAATGCTTGAACGAGAAGCAGGCAATCGCTTTTGTAGAATACATTAGAACGGCTGTTACAGATGGTTTGCTTCATAAAAACATGCTCAAATATGATCTCGAGCAGCTTTCGCAGGCGTTGGATATTACCTGTGACCGCGAGTTCGATGCCATAGCCTTGCAAAGTTTGAAGGAGCACTATTTCATGCGAGATTTTGATAATCGAATTCTAGAGACCCCACAGATGCTTTGGATGCGTGTTGCAATGGGAGCATTTCTTGCAAGGGAACATGCCGAAAATGATGTTGTCGAGAGCTATAAGCTGATGCGGGATAGAAAATTTTGTCTAGCGACCCCTACTTTATACTATGCGGGAACACCAAAGGCTCAAATGATGTCGAGCTATATTTTCCACGTTGAAGATGACATGCAAAGCATCATGACTCGAGGAATTTCCGACAATTCTTTTATTGCAAAGTGGGGGGGGGGTATTGCAGGCTCTTGGACCAACGTCCGCGAAAAAGGAGCAAGAATTGCGGGAACTCGGGGACGTGCTCCCGGGGTAATACCATTTTTACAACTTCATCAGCACCAGTTAGCAATTGCAAACCAGGGAACCGAACGCCGTAGGGGTCGTGGAGCAGCTTATCTAGAAATTTGGCACAGTGACATAGTGGAATTTATAGACTATTGCAAAAGATATGTAAATGGCGCCATACAAAATGATACCCTGGGGACGGTATTATGGATCCCCGACATTTTTATGCAGCGGTTACAACAGGATTCCGATTGGACACTATTTAATTCAGAGGATGCCAGAGGTTTACACGAATTGTACGGTGACGAATTTAACAAAAAATATGAAGAACTGGAACGGCATGTTGAAGAAGGTAAAGCTTCTGGCAAAAAGGTAACATGCCGAGAAATTTGGCAAAAAATCATGCAGCGGATTTTTGAGGCAGGATATCCAAAGATTGCATTTAAGGATACGTGTAATCGTGCGAATATGTGCAAAAATGGAACAATTCATGCGGCGGGGTTGTGTTTGGAACATGTCATGAACACAAGCTATGATGAGACTGCCGTATGTAATACGGGAGCATTGGACATTAGCAAACATTTGGCTTCGGATGGTTTACTTAATAAAAGAGATCTATGCCATACGATAGTGGTTGCAACGCGCACGTTGGATGCGATGATAGATGCCAATTTTTTTTCTTCGCAAGCTGCCGAAACATTTGCTAAAAAATACCGTGCGATTGGATTGGGCATGATGGGATTGCAAAATGCACTTTATAGCAAAAATCTTTCATTTAATTCGGAAGAAGCTATTAGATTTGGGGAGGAATGTGCGGAAATAATATCCTACGAAACAATCAATGAATCCTGCGAATTGGCAAAGAAATATGGAGTTTGCAAAGCGTTCGAATCTTCGGAATGGGCAAAAGGAAAATTGCCAATTGATTTCGCCAAAGATAAGAACGCTGGGACGCTGCCTTGGGATGTTTTGCGAGACAAGGTAGGGAAAAATGGTCTAAGAAATGCATATTTGAATGCATTTTCTCCGACAAGAAAAATTGCTCGTATTCTGGGATGTTATCCCGAATTATCCCCGGCTACGAAAAATGTTTTTACCAAACGCTTGGATGACAATTACGAGATGATGATTATTTCGCCGGAATTGGTCAGAATTTTGAAAAAATCTGGTGTTTGGAATAAGTCAGTCCATAGGCAAATTCGATATTTTGAAGGGGAATTAGCGGCAATCGATGAAATCCCTGAATCCATAAGGGAAGTATTTTCAACTGCCTATATGATTGACAATGAAGCAATCATCGAAGGAGCTGCCCGGCGGCAAAAATGGATCGACCAATCCCAATCCCTACGGTTGTTTCTTGGCAGTCCAAACCTGAAAACCCTATCGGATATGTTTATTATTGCTTGGGGAAAGGGCATCAAGGGGATCTATGATGTTAAATCTGCTGGTTTTTTCCCCAGTATGATGGTGGATCCTTGCTCGAATTATCAGGGATCAGATAATTCTCAAAAATTGAATTACATTGATAATACCAATGCGATGATGAATGCCCTGGCTAAGCTCAATGAAGTAAACAGATAAAATATTCTATGGAGTCGTATCAAGAAAATTTCATGATTCCAATAAATTAATTAAATAATTAGCATCGATTTTCGCGAATATAGATTATGGATCATATTTTTGACTCTTCGATTGGATATTGGTTAGATGGCAAAAAGCCAACGGGAGTTTTGCGGCTTTGCAGCGATACGCGCTCATTATGTCCTGGGGATTGTTACGTTGCTCTCATAACCAGTGCCCGCGACGGACATATTTTTCTCAAAGATGCTAGGGATAATGGTGCCCCATGTGCCATTGTTTCTCGTCCTGTCCCAGGCATTGATCTGCCACAATTTGTCTGTACGGACACAAATGTTGCAATCGTTGAAATGGCAAAGCTAGCCAGGTCAATGTTTAGAGGAACGACAATTGCCATCACTGGAAGTTTTGGGAAAACTACAACGAAAGACATTTTAAAGTTGCTCCTTGGAATTGAAAGAAATGTAACGTTTGGCAACAGAAATGGTCAACTGGGTGTCCCCATGACGCTTGCAAGTATAACCAATGATGAAGCTTTTGCAGTAATCGAAGTTGGTATTGATACCATTGGCGCAATAGATCGATTAGTAAAACTCATTATGCCAAACATTTCCATACTAACGGGAATCGGCAAAATTCACATGCTGGGTCTAGGGAGTGAATCTGTGATTGCCCACGAAAAGAGCAAGTTATTACTTGAAGCTATAAGAAATAATGGCCATGGCATATTCCCCGAAGAATGTCTAAAATTTGATAATTATCAAAAAATCCAAGAATACTGTAGGGTCGCTAAAGAAGATGGTGAAGATGTCGGCTACCACATTGACATCGAAAAGGATCAATATCATGTTACAGTGAGATTCAAAGGAAGAGTTTTACGGTTTATTGCTCCCCACTTGATGAGTTTAGGAATTGTCAAAGATTTTGTCCTAGCATGCATATGCGCTTTGGAATGCGGTATTGGTTCAGCTAATATTCAAAGCCGAATTAGTCTATGGCAGCCATCCAAATGGCGGGGAGAAATTATAAAAACCTCAACGAAGACGTATTTCGCCGATTGTTACAATGCTAACGTTGTGGCCTTTATTGACTCCCTTTTTCAATTTGATCGATTATTTCCCCATGGAGATCGCCTGTTCGTCATTGGAGCTCTAAGATATGATGAAGTGGGGAGCGATGTAACCGAAGATAATGCCAGAATTTTTAAAAATTTACCACTTCGCAAAAATGATAGAGTAATAATTATCGGAGAGGCTATGGATTTTTCGACAGCGAACATGGATCGCCAGTGGAACACATTTTCTTTAACATTGGAAGCGAGGGAAGAGGTGGCAAACTTTCACGGAGTCGTATATTTAAAGGGCCATCGTCATTATAGGTTAGAAAATTTGATGTGTTAGATTTGGCAGTTGTTAGTGAATAAAAGTTAACTATGGTCAAAGAGGATGGAGATAATTCAAAATTATATGGATGAAATTTTGCGCGGACGGTCCATTGTCCGTGATAATTTCCAGCACACAAAAATTTCTTCCGATATAAAGTTGCTCATACCATCTACCAACGTCACCAATGCTACATTTAGCATCGGCGAAAGATCATGTTTAGACATCATCCTTTTGGCGGTTGATTGTTGCAAAAGCACCACCCGACTAACATTTGAGTTAGGAAAATTCAGCCAATTAAAGTGTGTCATCCTCTCCGAAAGCTGCAAGGAATTTGAAATTTCGGTCGATTCTATCCTAAAGGGAGAATTGGCAAATTCCGACATAAGAAATTTTTTCTATGGCAAAAACTCCGATAAGCAAAAATTTTCCATCTCGCAAACACACGATGCTGTGAATTCAAAATCGAATGTTATCAGTAAAACGGTTTTGGATGATTCTGCATATTCCGAATTTTATGGAAGAGTCAATATGGAGGAAACTGCTGAAGATAGCGATGCAAGGCAAAGTAACCACAATATCCTATTATCCGACAGTGCTCAAGCCATCAGCCATCCCAATCTCCATATTTCCAATAACAATGTTAAATGTTCCCATGGCGCAACGGTTGGGGCTATCGATAATGATACCATGTTTTATATGATGAGCCGCGGCATAGATTTTCAAACATGCAAACAGTTAGTGGCAGAGGGAGCCATATTATCAATACTCACATCCATTCTATGATGTCTATTCAAGGAATCTTTGTTCGAATCCTGCCCGAGCAGTCAGCTACAAGATTGCACAAACACAGACCTAGCAAGAAATAGGGGAAACACAAAACAGAGCACCAATAAGAGTCCGTGGACAAAATATGGACAAAAATCCCGTCTCAAAAAATAAATAAGTTGGGGAATATAAAAATTAGATGTATGTGATATGTATATATCTCTTGCAAAAATGTTTAAAAACTGATAAAAACATTTGAAATGTTACAAGATCTTCACAAACCAGCACCCACTTATGGTTACGGGAAGTGTTCTAGAGCGTGTCGTCAAATAGAACATTGACAAAATGAAAAAGAAGGGCAAAAGCGTGGAGCATGGACGCAAAAGCACACAGAAGGCATGACATATCAGATGAATTATGGAGAAAAATGG
>JAITAS010000003.1 GCA_031284015.1 Puniceicoccales bacterium
ATCCCTCCCAGGGTAAACAGAAATTTTCAGCGCCTCTATGATAAAAATATTTACAAAAAACGACACGTTATCGATATCGAAAACACCTTCCTGCGAGTGAAAGAATGGCGCTCCCTTTCTACTCGATACTTTAAAAATATCAGTTCCTTTGTCTCAGCCTTTCACATCCGTCCTATCTCTCTTTTTGCCGGTTAATTTGATGACACGCTCTAGATTCTAATCTCTTTGGAAGAGTCATTTGAAGTTTCAAATATTTACAATATAAAATATTTTAGGCATATGACACCAAGGGGGACTGAAAATAACAGACTATCCGTTAGGTCAAAGATTCCACCTATGCCCGGGAAGATGTCTCCCGAATCTTTTTCGTTCGCAAGACGTTTTATTACCGATTCGGCCAAGTCTCCAACCAATGAAAATATGGCTAAAAGCGTAGATAAAATGATGGCATTCCCGGGACCTAATTTACTTGGCAACCACTGCCGGCAAAGAGATAAAACAATTATTCCAACACAATTTGAAAATATAATACCTCCAAACAAACCTTCAACGGTCTTTTGTGGACTAAAATTTACAGCTAGCTTGTGCCTACCAAAATATTTTCCCACAAACATACCACCAATATCGCAACATTTTGTGACTAAAATCATCCAAAACAAAGTACAAATGTAATGGCTATTGCTCAGATTGTGGTATAACATTTCATGGAATAATGAAATGAAAAAGCAAAACATGAATGGAACGCAAATTATGCCGGTAATTGTGGATATTATGCAATCTTTAGACATTTCAAGGGAATGGGAAAGTAAAGTTTGAATCACAACTACGCTTATCGATATGTACAATAGTTCTGGACAGGATAGCATTGCTGAATTTGGCCCACCGCTGCAAAAACTTCCAAACATTAGAGCAATACCACACAGTATTCCGGTAGCAATCAAAGGTCGTTGTCCTACCTTTTGCAACAGCTTATAAAATTCCCATTGGGTCAATAGTCCAACAAAAAAAATTAATCCCACACATCCCGTTGCTCCGAAAAAATAAATCGTTAGGCACACAATGACCAAAATAAATATGCTGCTAATTACTCGTTTTATCATTTATTTTTCCCATTCTCCTTTCTCTGGCTCCATAATCTTTTATAGCTGATAAAAGTTCCTTTTCATTGAAGTCAGGCCAATAGGTTTTCGTAAAGTACAACTCTGCATATGCCGATTGCAACAATAAAAAATTGCTTAACCGTTGTTCTCCTGATGTTCGAATGATCAAGTCTGGATCCGGTAAATCCTTCGTATAAAGATATTGTTCAAAGCCCTCCCATGTCAATTTTTTAACTTTTATATCTTTATCTTCCAAAAGATTTCCTATGGCTTGGATGACTTCATTTCGTGCTCCATAGTTTAGCGCAATGGTAATATGAAAACTATCAAAATGTGCCGTATTTTGGGTTAATTCTTCAATCGCAAATTGGAGGTTTATAGGCAATTGCAATAGGTTTCCTATTGCACGAAAACGTATCTTTTTTTCGCAAAGAATTTTGTGATATTTTTTCAAAAATCTTTCAAATAGATTCATTAAAAAATCTACTTCCGGTTTTGGTCTCGAAAAATTTTCCGATGAAAATGCAAAAAAAGTCACATACTTGATGCCATTCTTTTCAGCTATGCGTAGAACCTTTTTTAGCACTGAGGCCCCCTTTCTATGCCCTTCATACCGAGGCAATCCATGTGCTTGTGCCCAACGACCATTTCCATCCATAATAAAGGCAATGTGTACAGGAACGCAACTCATAGTCCTGCATATGTATGAGTTTAAGGCCAACAAGCAAGTTTCTTGCAGAATTACTTGTGGCCAATGCGCCCCTTTCCATTCCGCAGGCAGGATTTTATTCAATAAATAGGGAAGTTCCTGTCATTTCGTTGGGTTTGGGAAGCTGCATCATTTGCAATATGGTTGGAGCAATGTCGCATAGTGCACCAGAAGGCTTTAGTTTTAGGGTTTTAAACTTTTTGCCATACACTATCACTTCAACGGGATTTGTGGTATGTTGCGTAAATGGCATGCCAGTAACCGTATCTGTCATTTTCTCTAAATTTCCGTGGTCGGCGGTAATCAATGCGTTACCCTTGACAGCCTCGACAGCCAAAAGTAATTCCTTTAGGCAACTATCAACAGTCTCGGCAGCCTTTTGAGCTGCTTGCATGTTGCCAGTATGTCCAACCATATCGGGGTTTGCAAAGTTTGCAACAATAAGAGAATATTTCTTGCTCAAAATGGCATTTTTTACTTCATTTTTTACCGCAAACGCACTCATTTCAGGGCATTGGTCATAGGTTTCAACATCCCTTGGGCTCGGAATTAATTTCCGATCTTCGCCAACGAATGGTCCTTCGCGATAGTCATTGAAAAAAAATGTTACATGGGCATATTTTTCCGTTTCAGCACACCTGAATTGTTTTAACCCAAGTTGGCTGATATAATCTCCAAGGATGTTTTGCATTTTTGCAGGACGCTTGAAAATTATATTTTTGCAAAGGCTGACCTCATATTCGGTTAGTGTTACATAGTTTAATTTTAGCAACTTTTTCCTTGGAAAACCAATGAAATCAGCATGCGTAAATGCCTTGGTAATTTCCCTCGGACGATCTCCACGGAAATTGAAAAACACTATGCTGTCATTGTCTTCAATTTTTCCGAAAAAATTTCCCTGTACATCTATGATTTGGGTCGGGAAAATAAATTCATCGCCGACCTGGTTATCCGATTTTGGGTTGTCATAGTGATACTGTATAGCATCCCTAGGAGATTGAAATTGCAAGAAATTTTGTTCCCCTGTCATGCAATTGTATGCTTCTTGGACGCGATTCCAACGATTATCACGGTCCATGGCCCAAAACCTACCAATTACAGTCGCCACTTTGCCAATTCCGATTGACCGACACTTGTTTTCAATGTTTTCCAAATATTTTATTCCACTATCCTTTGCCGTATCACGTCCATCTCCAATAAAATGAATGAAAGCTTTTATTACCCCTGCATTTTTAACGAACTGCAAAATTGCATATAGGTGCCTCAGGACAGAATGAACTCCGCCGTCGGAACATAGTCCGATCAAATGCAGTTTGGAATCGTGCGATTTGACATTTCTTATCGCATCTTGGAATACCGAATTTTGTTCAAATTCACCATTTGCCATCGCTTTGTCAATTCTGACGATTTCCTGATCAACGATCCTACCCGCACCAATATTTTGATGGCCAACTTCGCTATTCCCCATGATTCCATCCGGTAAACCGACGGCCAACCCAGAAGCTTTTATTTCCGTACGTGGCCAGTTTTGCGACAAATGGTTGGAAAATGGTATATTCGCCTTTAGAATTGCATTACAAAAATCTTCTTGTCTGCTATGGTTACAGCCCCAGCCATCCCGAATAATTAAAACAGTAGGAATTATATCATCCTCCATGGTACTTCACTGTGGTTATTTTATGAAGTTATTCAACCCAATTCATAATCACCGCGAAATATATTATCAGCTCTACCAAAAAGCCTCGAGTATCTTTGCAGACCTTCGGGGCATAAACCGGCAATAACCTACTTTCACGCGACAGCGCAGTCACACTACCATCGATGGCTGAAGGCTTAACGAACACATTCGGGAGGTAGCGTGTGTTTCACTTCAATTAAAAAAATTTATTCCCCATGCGGGAGGTTTTGGGAGAGGAAGTAGCAATGCGGCAGTACTGTTGTGTGCGATGAACGAAATCTACGGGAACATTTTGACACAAAAGGAATTAATAGATTTCACCTATACTCATTTCACTTAACAAAGGCGCACTGAAGAGCGGAAAAGAAGGAAGGAGAAGTTGGCAAAATATAGCAAAGCATCTTTTTTAGATGAGCCCAGAATTTCTCAATGGGGTTTAG
>JAITAS010000016.1 GCA_031284015.1 Puniceicoccales bacterium
AAAAACGACACGTTATCGAAAACACCTTCCTGCGAGTGAAAGAATGGCGCTCCCTTTCTACTCGATACTTTAAAAATATCAGTTCCTTTGTCTCAGCCCTTCACATCCGCTCTATCTCCATTTTCGCCGGTTAATTTGATGGTACGCTCTAGCCAAACCAAAAGGAAATTTAAATACCTAGCAAATTTTTCTCTAAATACAGCATTATTACCAGAATAAACTTCCTCTTTGCAGATGCACATGTACATATCTTTTAGTACCTTCGAAATTTGTCCTGTTAATGTATTATGGTTATCAACGCGGATAATACGACTATTATACGAGACCTTTCCATGGCTTTCCTGCTCGGACACCCTTTTAATAACTGCCGCACTTTGAATTCTTTCAGCTATCTGCTGAATTTTTTCAAAGTCATTAATTACCACCCCATCTGATGTCCTAATTCTCGCACTAAACCTTTCGTTAATTCTGGGAAGAGAATTTGATATAGATTTCCCAAATTGCAAGCAAAATAGCCAGAAAAAGACATTTACGATTTCTTCACGTATGAGGAAAATTCTTGACGAAAATCCTGTTACATTACCAAAATTTTTATACGAAAAACCATTGGCTATTTTTACAAACAAACGTGAAACTTTTCGACGATTTTCGGTCGTGGATTCGTAAGTTCTTTAATCCCAAATACTCCAGTATTCTCTTCCATGCCTTCCCGGGTCCTACTTTTGCTTTTTTTGCGTTCCCTGCTTGGAAATACCCAGGGAGATGAACCCTTTAGCCAGGAACGGTCGTTCAGAATTTCTAGGGTTTCTTCTATTAGCGGGATCCTTACGGGTTCTTCGTATCAGGGATTTTCCACTTGTTGATGGAGAAATCTATGTCATCCCATCGCATGCTCAATACATTTCCACAGCGAGTTTCCGTGTACAAACATATCAAAAAGAAATCTTTCATGTCTCTATTCGGTTCCACCTTCAACGCTTCCATGAATTTCAGCAGTTCGTCATGCAATATGAACCGATCCCTCTTCTGCTCCTTGAGCTTTTGTATCTTGACAGCTGAGTTTATTCCCTTCCATCCCTAATTTATCATTTTATTATAGATTGTGCGAATGTATGAAAACACTTGTAATTCTTGTCCCCACAGAAGTATGAGAATTGGAATCAGATCCTTGAACGGTCTCAAATCAGGTACTTCTAGCATAAACATGCTCCCTTCAATTTTAAAAGAGTGTATATTTTTTCAAAAAATGTCAATTAATTCACATCACGGAAAAGTAAAAAGAAATGAAAAAGGCCGGAACTTGCTACTCGTTACCTATACGATTTTTTCCTAAAACTTCACAAAAGTGAAACCAAACGTTTGACTTTTTAAAACTTCCAAATATTTAGGCCTTCTACCCAAACAAAGTGGGCGAGAAATCCATCTCGCCCATGTAATATTTATCAAACTAAATCTAACAGTAAGGGACTATCACTTTATGCCCTTACGTAGAGTAAGACTTGAAGAATTTCAGTTCGTTCAAAAAAATAAAAAATTTTTCACAATCGTATACAATTCCACGAAGACTACGGTCATCTAAAAATCTTTCATAAGTTTAATCACCGACCGCTATTTTTTAATTCCATTTCCCGTAAAAAATCCTGGAGGATAATCGTTGCAGTCCTAGAATCAACAATGCCCAAATTACGTTGCTTTCTTGTCCTGGTGGCCGATTGTTTTACGTAGAATGATTTTTGTTCATTGGCAGCTTGTTCGCTTGTCAACCGTTCGTCGATGCGATTAATTTTAATACCATTTGGTAGCTTATTTGATAAATTTTTAATGAATCTATCCACCTGTTTCGCTTTATCGCCTAGGGTTCCGTCCATATTTACTGGGTAACCAATTACGATTTCTCCGATTCTGTTTTCCTTTACTATTTTGCAAATTTTTTCCGTTTTCTCATAGTCATGCTCGGCAACTATGGCTTTCATGGGAAGTACAATTTTAACGTCACCGTGGTAAATGCTAATTCCAATTCGCTTTGAGCCGTAATCTATTCCGAGATAGTTCACATTCATAATGTCAAAAAAACTCTTGGTGTATGTCAACCGTCATATTTCGCCGTGGGGCTGATGTGGTCAACTTTGGAGGTTTCAGGAACTTTTGGCAATATTCATCGATGAAATTTATTGAATTTACGAAATTTTTGATTAGTAATTATAGAACATTGTTCTTTGCGATTTGGGGGTGCCATGGATTCGATTGTGTATTGTAGGTTAATACTGCATGTCGGAGTTGACGGTCGGCTTCGTTATCAAACCGTTAAATAATAAATGGCAATAATGTCATAAATGTTGACTTCAGCAATGGAGCCAACAGAGCCGCAGCTTAGCTGCGGCCCATCATCTTGTTCGACGCTCGATGGGGCAAGAATGGTGTCGACTTATCGAGCGTTCACATGGAATTTCGTGGTGTTCCATGTGAATAACTTACACCGCGGTAGTTATGGTATGATATGCCAATGCATGATACCATAATGAAAATTAATCATTGGACAAGCATGTAGGCGTGTTTTCCGAAGATATGCAAGACGCGGGTTCAATTCCCGCCACCTCCACCAAGGGTAACCATATAACTCATTGCTAGCGGCATAAATGTTTAATTTTATACATTTTTTATTGACATAAAATTGACGGACAGTAAACTTGTCGCCGTAGGATTTCAATGGAGATGAAAGGGAGTGATTTTAGGGGGACCGCTGACACGATGACTAGGAAGTCCTTTCCTGAAACATTTATATTCCATTGCTAAAGGTCTATGGAGGAGTACAGATGGTTAAAATAAACGCAGAGGCATCGCATAAATCCGAAAACGTTCTGCCAGCGGAAGCAAAGTTGGACTACAGTGAAGACGTCAGTAATATGCATGCTGACATCATGGAGAAAGTTGCCGTTTCTCGGGAAAAGACGGAAAAAACTTTAGCGCAAAACATAAAGTTAGCAAAGCAAATGCGTGATGTTTTGGACAAGCAGCAGAAGGTTTTCACTGCACTAGGGTGCAAACTTGGTGATAAAAATCCAGTCGTTGAACGTTTAAAAGATAAGCTGTCGGGACTCGATGATCTAGCAAAGCTATCGCGGGATCATGAGATAAGGGTCTGCGATAGCCTTGGGCTGACGCCGGAAGTGGGCTGGGAACGCACGCTTGCTCGCCTTAACAAACCTGCCAATGGCAAGGGGACAATGGGAGAGCTATCGAATCTTCTTCTTCGTGATAGCAAATCCGAAGAGCCATTGGCCACAGATTATGCTGAGAAAGAAGAAGATTCAATTTTAAATTCAGAGAAAAAGTCTGCCGATGGGCAAAATGCAGAAACTACAGTGAAAGCCAAAAAAGTAGTAAAGAGAATGAAAATATAATATAGGAGGAAAAATTATGACTAACAGTGTGGAATTAAGCTCTACTGGATATGTGGTTACACAAGAAATGGTCGATGGCGTGACCAATCCGTTTTTGGATTTGGGTGAAGCCAAAAATCAAATTTTCTATTTTTTAGATGGACACTACGACCAGATTGTTTTGGAAAAGATCTTTACGATATTGAATTCTCAGTCCGATGCAGTTAAAAAAAATATAGCGGAGGCTTTGGAAGCAGCGAACGGTGCCCAAAGAGCGTACGACGAAGCGCTATCACAATATAATACACTTATTACAACGGGAGTCTATGATATAGAATCACTACTTAATGGTAATGGCCCCTTGGAGAATGGCCAACATCCTCTGAGCGATTATTTGGCGATTAGTATGCTAGATGGTAACCCAGCTATTTTCCCGAAGATGAATTTAAGTACAGATGGAAACACCTGCCTAGCAGAAATTGATCAAGCTTACGCCTCTATGCTGTCCCTTATATGCGACCTATGCGAGGCAGAAATGGACAAAATTTCATGGCCTGATATAGGAGAGCAGGCTAGCTTAAAATGGATGCAAAGCATGTTGGACATAGACGTTCGGTTGGCCCTCCTTGAATCGCAACTGGAGTATGCACAAAACCATCTTGCGGATTTGAGTTTGAATTATTCAGAGAGGAATAGCATCTATGCAGAAATAAGAATTGCGATCAATGCCATCGGCGATTATCTTGCAAGTCCAACCACTGGGAATTATAATGATCTTGTAGACGCGTTGCGCGCTATCGATTATCCTAATAACGAGTATTATGAGTGGATAAAGAATATTAGTCCATCGGTTAAAGATATGATATTAGGCCTAGAGAACAAAGAGCAGTATAACAATGCAGCAAATGCGCTCAGAACTTATTTTTCATGCAAAACCACCGATAATTTAGTGGCCGCTCAAAAGGAACTGGCAGTCATCAAAGATCTCCCGATCGGTGTAACGCCTGTGGGTACGGGAATTGTGACGCGAGCTGCAACTCTCATAGAGGATATAGATTCTTTCCTAAGCATAGACATTGCTGGGTATGCGGACTGGCAAGATCTTAGAAACAGATTATTATTTGACATAGATACTTCGCTAACCAGCCTTGATAATGTTTTGGCTCCTCTGGCAAATTTTTTGCCCTTTTTGCCCGATACCTACCCTGACAAAGATAAGATCGCAGCAGCAGCAGTCGCACTTAACGCCTATCTTGCGGATAAAACCGGTGCCAAATTGGAAGCCGTTGGGGGGGCATTGGCAAGTATTGACAACGTCGACTTTAGTTCCGTCATGGATGATGGCATTAAGGCATCAATTGCAGGGGCAGAATCAGATGTGGTGGCATACAGGGGTGGACTGATGAGTAATAGCGCCACAGATGATAAAACGATGACTACCCTTCAGACGGACTTAGGCGCCTTGGCAGCTTCTTTGGCAGAAAACAATCCTGATAGACCTGTGGTCGAAGCAGCGGCAGCTGCACTTGGTGCCTATCTTGCCAATAAAAATGGTCCTAACTTACTTGCCGCCAAAGATGCGTTGGAGGCTCTTAAAACCGTCTCATCCTACTCCTCTATACAAGCAGATACGCGAACAAATGTTGAGGCTGTAATAGGAAACATAACGGAACGGAATGTAGTAAACGAAATGTCAGGTATGATGGGAAATCTCAAGGATAAGTTGGAAGATCTTGGGGATATGGTATGGCAATATGGCGAAGACAAAGAGAAAATCAATGCCGCCACATCAGCAATCAATAAGTATCTTAGCAATCAATCCACCGCCAATTTGAATGCTGTTAATGCAGCATTAAATGACCTTAGCAATATTTCTTCTTCTTGGAACACCACATATTGGAACGAAATGTCTGAAGAGACCAGAAATTTGATTACACAGGTACAGGGAAACATAGCCCCTACGTTGGTTTTAGGCTCCGAGATGACCGCCCTTAGAAATATTTTGACTCCCTTGGTAGCTTCTTTGGCAGCAGACCACCCTAATAAATCTGCGATCAACGCAGCGATAGGTGCACTTAATGCCTATATTGTAAGTAATACCCCTGTCAATTTGAAGGCTGTCCAAGATGCATTAGGAGGTCTTGGTGGAATCAATAATATGACTCCGCCGATTGCTCCTACCTTATCAAGCATAGAGAACATGACCACGACACTGGGCGCACTTGATAATTACCTTGCAAATAAAACTATAAGCAATTTGGAAGAACTAGTAGACACATTTGAAGCACAAGAGGATATGCTGAATGCTGAAAATATTATGCCGCCAATTTCAGGGGTAATAGCAAGTATTGAAGCTTATTTAGAAGTGCAAAAGTCGGTTGATGAGTCAAAGACAGCCATTAGCACATTTAAAGGAAATAAAACCAAAGATAATTTAGACGGCGTTAATGGTGTTATAGCCAAGCTCAATGCCTTAGAAAGTCTATCATCCCAGGGCAAAACCACAAATTTCTATGGCGAAAAAGTTAGGAATGAAATCAATAACGTAATTAATAGGACTCAGGAGACACTGGAAGACTTGAACACATTGACCGCTGTTATTGAGGACTACGAGGATTTAACATCGTTAGACGGTGCTTCGGCTGCCTTTAGTACCGTTAAAGCTGCTTTTATGAACTTATCTGCAAGGGACTTAACGAGAGACTTTGGAAATACCACGCGCACAGACCTCATGGATCGTGTAAACCATTGCATAGAGGATATTGGAGACCTAGATAAATTTGACGATTTTTATAAAGGTGTGGATAAACTCATGACCATTGCCGAAAATGGAGAATTTCAAGGGCTGCTTTCTGATGATGCCAAGACAACATATTACGATTCCGACACCACTACAGCACCACCCACTTTAACTTTAAAATCTCCTTTGACTTTTACGGGGCTTAAAGAGCTATATACTGGTGAAAACTATAGTTATACTTACTCTTCCACAGAACCCCCTCCAACTAACACCGCAACCGCAAACAAACTGATGGATGAAGGAACCGGCGTACTAAGTGTCATTAAAGCCAAGGTTGGTTCCTCAAGATCTGCCCGTGATACAAATAGTGCGGCCTATGGTGAAGCACTGAGGGGTTATGATCCCACCACAAACATAAATAACCTCTTCAACCTGTGCATGATGGCATCAACACCGCAACCACAACCCGACGGTTCTTATAGGTTGGTGACTGGTATCAGCAGAACAACGGATGACGCAGGCAACTTCACTTACACATTGCAGTATGGTACTACACCAATGTCGATATCAAAGCAACAATACGAAAGCAGTTTTTCAAAGGAAGATGGCTACAAACACTACTCATTGCCATACTTCTCCCTTGCTATCATGTATGAAAAAGTCGGCATACAGCAAATGATACTCGTAGAACAATTGAAACAGGTCGAAAAGATCAACGAAGCAATTAGACAAAACAACATGGCACTAAAAGCCTTAAATTGGCTGTACGATAAAGCATATGCAGAGTCAACCAAAGATTCCAGCAGCAGGCAGCATGGAATCAGTGGCAGCGATTGCAAAAGAGATACCGGAATGACAATAACAGATCTGTACAATTATTTGACACAGGATGTTAAATCTGGCGGGTTAAGTAGTGATGGCATATACAGTTTCTCTACGAGCGGCAATGGTCAGTTTAATTGTCAAATTGGGGCATATAACAGGGATGGAGATCCAGGTGAGGGTTCCAATACACAAAATATTGATGTTAAGGAGCAAGCAACACTGACAATGCTGTCCAATCAACAGGACAGCGTAAGGATATATGGCGACAAGCTGTCCACGGATTCCCAGCTAATGACAACGAAAATGTCCCAATACATGCAAAATTCTAACGCCTGTATTAGCGCATGTTCCCAGGTCGTAAAGTCCATAGGAGACTATCTCAAAACAATTACCTCCAATGTTAGATAATTTTACAAATAAGGCACCCATGAAAAAGGAAGATAAAGAAGCTCAAATTAAATATCAGCAGACGTTGCAAGATGCCGCCACGCAAATAATTTCCGGCGATTTTAACATCAAGGAATACTATGGAATTTCCGATGATGGATTGGAAGCAATTTACACGGTTGGCTACGAAATGTATAAGCACAAACAATATGAAGAAGCAAAGGGGGTTTTTACCATATTATGTATGCTAGAACCGACATCGGTTAAATATTTATCTGCCGGTGGTGCTGCATATTTCATGCTAGGAGACTATTTGAACGCATCTCAACTTTTTAGGATCGCCCTGATTAATGGAGATTATACCCCCAAAACATTGCTGCGCTTGGCAGAATGTTCTATCAAACTTGAAATGCTGGAATTGGCCGAAAGATACCTTGCGGAACTTGTTCACATAGCGACAGAGGAAAAATTTAAAAACGATAAAGAATCTCAAGCCTACAGCGCAAGAGCCAAAATGATGCTCGCAATGGTAACCGAACAGTTACAAAAAAAACAAGCCGCGCAGTCAAAATAATATAAAAATTTTAACCACAAAAAATATGGTAGATTGTGTTTGCAATAATGGTTCTCCCTGTGATGCATGTGAGATGGATTCTCCTTCATCAGAGCCATGTACACGGTGTACAACGGGTGAATGTGCCACAAGCTACACGACAAGGTTGAATTTGGGGAGCGATACCCTTTCGAATTTGTTTGATTTGGGACTTCCAAAGTGTCCGTGCGGAAAATCTGTTCAAGATATGTTGGATCAAAATTTGCCGCTGTTTGTACTATATAGTCTTATGATGGCCATGCGCGAACAGGAAAGTACAGAAAATCTAATTGAAGCTATCCAAATGCAACAGAAACGGCAAAAAATAGAAATAATCAACAGCATAGAAATGAGAACGGGCGCTCAGGAGAAAAAAGAAAAATTGATACGCGAAGAAGATGATTGGAAGACTAAGGTTAATGTGGATCGAACGGGTGAAGCAAGAAAAGATGATCCCCCTCCCTTAGACCCCTGCCTAAAGGTAATACTTGTAATAGTTATATTTATAGTTGCAGCTTGGACAGGAGGGTTAGGGTTGCTGTTAATTGTGGCTGTGGCTGCGATAACGATATGTGCAATTGTTTCTCAAATATGCAAAGCAGCTATTAAAAGCCACGCACAGATGCGTCAATTTGAATATGTAATGTCTTGGCTTAATCCAGCAGAATTGCTAGCAGATGCCGTTGTTACGGTTGTATGCGAGCTCGGTGGGTACAACCCCAATGATGAAAAAATGAAAAAACTTAAAATGGGGCTGATGCTTGCTATAAACATTTTGGCAGCCATAGCAATAATAGTACTCGGTATAGTAGTTTCAGTTCTCTCGGGTGGTACTTTGGCACCCGCTATAGCTATGGCGATCGTAGGAGTAATCATGGGCGCAATTCAGCTAGCTTGTGCAATTCTCGAGTACCAACAAGCGGAAAAAGCAATGGAAGTGGCAGAAAAAAGGTTAGCATTAAACAAAATGCTTGCCGTAATTGAAAAGATCAAAATGGATCTGGAAACTGTTAGCCAGGAAATTGATATGTTGATTGAACTATTTGCATCTAAAATGTCAGACGTACGGGAAGAGTATGAAAAGGCATCACGACTTTTGAAAGAATACAACGACACAAAACGACTGATCGCCCAAAACATTAGATCATAGGAAATAAGTTAAAAATTTAAAGGGAGATTGAAATGACAGAACTTGCCCAATTAACGATAACCGTAGGCAACAATACCAATGTCACGGCAACTACGGTGAATTTAACCGAAGAACAACAACAAAAACTGCGCGAATTGCAAAAAATAGTCCCAGGGGACATATCAATTTCTGCGGATGGGATAGTTTCGATCACATCCCAAAAAGGGTTAGCATTATTTAATAATTTTTGTCAAACAAACAATATTTCAAATTCATCCTCTGGGATACTGCAAATCCCCCCAGCGACCGCTTCCTCTCTCCAATTGGAAGGGCTAAAAAGTGCTTCCAACTTCTGTGCCAGTTTCGGGAATGGAGAAATGGATCCTTCAAAAATGAGCTTCACTGAGCTTACGACACTTATGTTTATGATGTCATATTCATCGGAAGAAGAACGACACAGAGCCTTAGCGAACGTCAAAGGAACACAGAATGAAGTTGCCATGAAGATATCTGTTGACACATGGGCTGCAAGTCGAGAGGCCGCAGACAAAACCTGCTCGGCGGAAACTTTTCAAGCCTGGGGAACGATTGCTTCTGGTATCGCGAGCGGTACAGCAGCCATAGGAGGTGCGGCATATTCGATGAAAGCGACCTCCGGGCAAAAGCAGTTGAATGAAAATAATGACAAACTCACCAAAAATCAGCTGCTAAATGACCAAAAAAACCTCCAAAGACAGCTTGGGCTGTCAGATACTACGCAGGAGTCAATTGATACCAAACGAACTGAAATTGGTCAGAAAATAGAGGCTAAGGAGGCGGAAATAAAGGCTAAGGAGGCGGAAATAAAGTCTAAATTAGATGAACATGTAGATGACAATGGCGATGTTGTTGATGGTGAAGGTGGAAAGTCTAGACAGGAAGCAATAAAGGCTAAGGATGAAGAAATAAAGTCTAAATTAGATGAACATGTAGATGACAATGGCGATGTTGTTGATGGTGAAGGTGGAACAGTAACATCTAGGAAGGACGCAATAGAGGCTAATGATAAAGCAATAGAGGCTAATGATAAAGCAATAGAGGCTAAGAGAGCAGACATAAGTAAAGTTGATAGAGAAATAAAAGAAGCAAATACAACAGAACCCAAAGATGACGCTAAAATTAGCGAATTAAACGCACACAAAAGTGAATTAAATGAAGAACTAAAGACATTGAATGGGGAACAAACTCAACTTGCGGAAAAACGCTCAAATCTTTGTAAGGAACTAGATCCTCTTTACGAGACCAAAACAAAGCTTGAAAAGCCAATAGGACAGTTGCAAGCAGATATGGGCGGACTACAACGCGAGATGAAAATTCAACAAACACAACTAGGCCAACTAGAGCAATTAACCGGTGTTCAAGATGGACTTAAAAAGCTTGAGGGTGTAAACGTTGGCGACGGCTTGACTGAGGGTCAAATTAAAGAATTAGAGTCCCAAAATGCGAAAATACAAACAGAAATAAGAACACATGAAACAAGGGGTAAAGCATTTACTGACCTTGGACCATCAATCGGAAGCATCCTAAAAGGATCTTCCGACATGGTGGCAGCGGTCTACAAACGAGAAGCAGCTTTTGTAGACGCGGAAGTTCGAGTAATGGATGCCTATAGGGGTGTTGTGCAAAGCCAAATACAAAATTTTAATGATTCGATAAATTCAACGAACCAAAACATGCAAAAAACCGCTAACAACCTTAAACAGATTGTAGACGAATCTTATGGTGTAATGGGTAACATAACGCATAATATTTAACCTACCCTATGTCGAAGCTTGTTTTTATCTTTCTAAAAAACTTTGTGTTGCTTATCTAAAGAGTTAGAGAGCAATGACAATGTCTGCAGTACGAATGTCTTGGATTTCATACCAAAGTAATATCTATTCCAACGGGAGCATGATCCGATCCAAGGATATTGGTTGCTATGAATGCGGATTGCACTCTTTTTTCCATCGATTTATCAACGATAACATAATCAATTCTCCACCCGACATTTCTTTCTCGTGCACGCATACGATAGGACCACCAGCTATAACATTTTTCCCTGTTGGGATAAAATTTTCTGAATGTATCGATTCCGAAATATTCCAAAAGATTCGCTATTCCTTCCCTCTCTTCATCCGTAAATCCGGCAGAAAAATGGTTTGTGTCTGGATTTTCCAGATCTATTTCCTCGTGGGCAACATTCATATCGCCACATAAAATCACCGGCCTAATGGTTTTTAAATCTTGCAACATCTTCAACATTTCAACGTCCCAAACCTTGTGTCTAAAACCTAATCGTCCCAGTTCACTTCCTGAATTTGGCACGTAAGCATTTGCCAACCAAAAAGCCTCATATTCAACTAAAATAACTCTGCCCTCATGAACTTTTGTCAATGAATCCAAGAATGTTGTACAATTTACATTTTTCGGCTGAATCTTAGAAAATACTGCAGTACCGGAGTATCCTTTACGCACAGCGGAATTAAAAATTTTTATGTAATTCGGCAATTCAATCTTGGGAATTGTTTCCCTATCAACCTTTATCTCCTGCAAACACAGGATATCAGGCTGTAACTCATGTACCATTTCATAAAAATTCTTTCGCAATATGGCACGCAATCCGTTGACATTCCAAGAAACTATTCGCATGTATGCATTCCATCCTCCAACATTTGGCCATTGTGTCGAGCAGGATTTCCATGGGCGGATATATTTTTCAGGCAAATGTGCAAAACCAAGAAAAGATAGAATAAAAAATGAAAAGATCTTGACAAAGGTATATTAGCAGCATAAGGGTGTTTCCATTAAATGGATAGAAAAAAACATATGAAAAAGATGTTATCGATAATTATCATTATATTCGGCATAACTAGCTTGTGTGCGGATGAAGAGGTTGCTCTATCAAAGCATGATTTTGCAGTTGATACAAGCGTTGGGTTTAAAAGCGAACATGTTTTTCGTGGACGCAAAGAACTATGCGAGAGTATGGTCACTGAAGCAATGTTAAAATATCAAACTCTTGACAAAATAGCGACATATGTTGGCATAAATTCAGGGCTTGGAATGGAAAAACAAGCGATTTGCAATCACGTGTCACCTTATGTCGGTATATTATATGACATAACTGATATGTTCACCTTGGATGCTGGATATAAGTATCATTTCTACACAGCAATGCCAAAGGAATATGATGTGTCTGCTGGTATTAAAATTCCTTCTGGTATTAAACGCCATTCAAATGAAGTTTACGCAGGAATTGCCGCCGATGTTTTACTGAAGCCATCATTATACTGTTTCTATGATTTTGAGCGTAGGGAAGTTGCAATTGAAGGCGCGCTTGGACACAATTTCGATTTGTCACTACTTTTATTTGATGGACTTGGAATTGACTTAGAAGCAAAGGTTGGGTATGATCATGCAGATAAGCCTTTGGGAGCATCTGAAAAGGTTAACATTAAAAAGGCATACTACTGTTACTATGGTTTTGATGCCGATTTAGTGTATGAGTTTAATCAGCACGCCAAAGCAAAAGTTGGCATTGGTTACGAAGGAAATTCTGCCAATAAAAATGCTTGGGTAAATGGTCATGGAGGTTGTAATAACAATCAGGTATGGGTTAACGCTTCCATTGATTGCTCATTTTAACCTAAACTTAAATGCTTTGTAACTAAGAATTCCAACATTTGTTGGAATTTTTAGTTTGTTATGGAAAGAAGCTAAACATTGTGCCCAAAGTAGAAATTTTTAAGAATAAAGATTACATACAAAAAATGACGAGATTGGTAAATAAAAACTGTGCAATGCTACTGATTTATCTTTTTCATAAAATTTTGCATTTTTGGTGATTCTGATTAAGTTTTTCTCTTGATTTTTTATTCGGCTTGTTAACAATCACCCCATCTTATGAAAAATAAAGGTAAAATAATTGCTGTCATTATGGCCGTATGCTCGCTATGCACAACTGATGTTTCTGCTGCTATTCAAAAGATATTGTCGGTTGATGTGCAAAAGGTTTTTGAAAATTATGAAAACGCTAAGGTTGTACAGGCTGCTTTTTCTGAAGCTGTGCAGGCTGCTGATAAAGAACTCAAGGAAATGGGTGATGCCCTGACAAAGTTGCAGGAAGAAATCGGCACGTTAAGCGAAAGAACAGAAAATACCGCATTATTAGATTCTGTTCGTGAAAAATCTAGGCTGGAAGCCGAAGAAAAAACAGAAGCTCTCCGAGTCAAGGAAGGGGAGTTTATACAATTTCGTCAAGATTTGGATAGAAAGCTTACAGAGCGTAGAAAAAAAGAGATCACAGAACAGTATAAAGCTATCGAATGTGCTACCGCTTCCGTTGCAAAAATAAAAAAAGCAGACATAGTACTAAACAAAATTCCCGGTACTTTGTACGTCGATGATTCGCTAGATATTACACAACTGGTCATTGACGAATTAAATTCAAAACAGAAATAGGATTAGGGCGTGTCGTCAAATAAAACATTGACAAAATGAGAAAGAAGGGCAAAAGCGTGGAGCATGGACGCAAAAGCACACAGAAGGCATGACATATCAGATGAATTATGGAAAAAATGGAGAGGCTGCTACCCGGAGGTAGTGGAAAAGTCGGTAGAC
>JAITAS010000027.1 GCA_031284015.1 Puniceicoccales bacterium
AGTTAGATAGTGTAGAAATGGGTAGCATTAACATAGGTGATATATCGGACGAAGGAGAAAATAAGTACCAACCATCATGCATGTGGGATTTTGGCCAAAATCGGACTGTGATACCGCTAGAAGGTGAAGGTTACCATTGGGATGGGGCACTAGCATCACCCTGCCCTCAAGAAGAGCAATCTCCAGCAGATCAACAAAATAATACTGAAAATAGGTTTAGTATCCTTAGGGGACGCGGTGAAAAAGGAGATTACTATGCAATGCCAAATGGAGAGATAACCCCATCCCTGGGAGCGAGATTTAGACAGTTTTTAGCGTTTCAATCTAAGATATCAGGTGGCTTTAGCCCTACCGATGATATTGAAGAGTTACTTACACAAATCCCAAATGATTTTGAGTCAGACGAATCTGTTGAAAAAATCCTTGAAAAGGTTCAGGGCTTGTCTGCCATAGACCCAAATCAAGTAGAAAACGGAGTCGTAAAAGAATTACTATCGATTACTTGCAATGATATTCTTAAACCGCTGATTGAAAAAGTAAAAACAAAATTACCTTTGTTCCATTTAAACGAAAATACACCATTGACTGATTTGCCACCTTCTTTGATGTTTCTTGTCGGTCTACAATTCGGTCAAAATCAAGTTGGTTCCTGGAATCCCTTTACATTGGCTGTAAAAAGGTATTTTGCCTATCAGTTTGCAGATGAAACACAATCCTTCTTTTGGCCACAGGAATATCAACCACCCGAAGAAATGGAGGATGTCTTACAGTATTCATTTACGGATTTAATTGCCAAAATATGGCCCGGTAGAGAATTTGATGTTGCCATAGCCGAACAGTTTGAAAATGCAATAATAGCTTATTATGCAATTACACAAGAAATTTTATCCCGCAGCGAATTTCTAGGAAATGACCAAGGTATTTATCTAGGAAAAGTCATGAGGCTTGAAGATATGGAGGCCATTAAAGCAATGACTTTTAGTGGAGATGGATTTCGGAGTGCCATTAGCAATAATGCGAAAAGGCCTGTTCTGGTGGCAGGTTCAGTTGGTGCCCACGTGACTAGCCTGGATAGAGCGAACGATTTTCCGCCTCCAATGCGCATCATAACGAAATATGAACAAGTTCATCATGCACACATATTTGGCATACACCTATTTAATGTAGATTTTTGCAATGCTACCAGAGTTATTAGAAGAGTCTTTGATGATGAAAAAAGTAAAAATGAAACTCTAGTGGGTCAGTATAATAATGGCTGTCCCTTTTTTAAAGATCCGCAGCGGGAAACTTTGTTAATCCCACGTGGGCTTAAGGCTGAAATATGCGGAGTATTGGCTTCGGCGGATGACCAAAATCATGCTTATGTACTGGCTAATAGCAGTGATTATGATTCTCATAGCAAAGAAGAAATACAACTTGATACACTAGAAGAAAAGGTTAAACATAAAATACAGTTCTGTATAACCTCCGAGGGACTCGAAGATATTCTGAAGGATTGTGGAATTACAAAACCCACATCATGGGACGATGCAGAATATAATCCAAGTAAGAGGAGTAAAGGTTCTAAAAAGAGTCCTAAAAAGGATAGGAAATATAAACAGGCGCAAAGAGACTTACAAGAACTATCGAAGGTTTCAATTATCGCCAAGGAATTACATTTGAACAAGGTATACCGTATAAAAGGAAGGTCAACATGAACATACAAATAAGTTTGGATACTGAAAAAAGTAATGCGTATAACAAATCTCAAATAGTCAATATTCACTTGGGTAGGTTTTCATTGCACGTGCGTAGCGATGATAGATATTTGACAGACTGCTTACTTGAAGGATACTGTAATGTACGAGTTCCAAATGATGCTGCTAATTTGTTTATAAAACATAAGTTGTATAAATTTACGGATGAGTCAAATCCCGCAATTATGTCCATATTACGAAAAGTGTTCATTGACCAGGATAGCAGTTGTTTTAAATTCAAAAAATTAAATAATAGAAAAGTCAAATGTTGTACTGTTGACGTAAGCAATGATCAAAAAATACAAGGGCTACTTAACGATCCGAAGTTTAAAGCAGCATAGCAATGCCCAAGCTGCTACGGTAGCTATGTAGAAAAATAGTTGTTTACTCGATATTACATCATATTTGCATGGACACAGTATGGGCAAGCTGATATAAAAGGACGAGAGCTCTTTTACGTCAGACAAAAAGTCGAGTATATTTGCTTTGTGATCTAGTCAAATAATTCTTGTTGCTTTAACAATTTTCAGGAAAATTTAAGGTTGCTCTTTCGCATACACAATGAAAATAGATTGCTCCTAGAAAAATGTTCTGGCGTTGATCGTTGTAAATATCTAAAAAATGGTATCTAGCGAGGGTTGGGAGCCAAAATATACATCTAAATAGGCTATTTTCTTTTATTTGAAAAACATCGCAAATGTCACTAAGCGTTGGTTTTATGAAAAATCTGTTAGTTTTGAAGGTTTTGCAGGTCGTTTTTGCAGAAAGTATGTTTTGAAAAAGTTTCGACGTACAAATTCAAAATCAAAAAAACTTTGGGGTGATGCCAGCTTTCCTGTCCACATAAAAACTTTCTGTTATGCCGTATGACGAATGCCTGAGTGCCCTGCTTGCCTCGTACAGTCCGAACTGTCGACAGATCTCAGAGCCATACTCTTTGCGCAGTGTATGCAATGGGTTGTTGGAATTGACACCGTGGGAACGTAGCCAACCAATCAATTC
>JAITAS010000033.1 GCA_031284015.1 Puniceicoccales bacterium
AGATAGGCTCAACCTTTACAGGTAAAGCAAAAGTAAAAATGTGGCAAGATTACTTCGCTCTAGAAAGAGCAGTTATGGCTATTTTCAATGAAAACTTTATTTTTTAATGAGAATTTCTAAAACATTTCAGAAATACGTTTTAAAATTTCAACCACAGGAAAAACCAAGGCCTACAATAGTTAAATTGTTCAGAGAGAAAACAAATCCATCCTGGCCACTTTTTGTTTAGCTAAAAGTATCCCGACGTAGTATTTGTGTACACAGGCTAACTTTCAGCGAACATGGAAAAATTTTGAGATTGATTTGCCAGTTTTCCACGCCATTGGCCGTAGCCTCACTAATAGTATCAATGATTTTTGCATTCCACTTATCCCGTTTGGGTGGATCAAATGGTATCGCGTCGTACATAAAGCAAATGGCAACGATAGCCCGATGGCCTTTCTGGGCCAATTTGGCAAGCGTTTTAAAATGTCGTAACCCTCGGTCAAAGTATGTTTCCGACGATGGTTGCGTGAAACTATTTCCGGAAGATAACAAAAAATCGTGGATGGGAGTTTTGAGTTCCAAAAAAGTACGTCTTTCCCCATTGTCCACCAAAATGTCAATGCGTGAATCGTCAACTTTAATTTCGCGGTGTATGGAACATCTTACCGTATTGACCATAGTAGGAAACGCATTTTTGCGTAACAGAGCTTCAATCCACCCATTAATACGATTTTGGTTGATACCGATCCAATCTATGCCATGATTTAACGAAATAGCTTCAACGGTTCCTTGAGTTTTCCGTTCTTCTCTATTAACTGCCTGGGAAAAAAGACATGGCATTCCCCGGAAATCATCCACCATTCCAATTTTGCCTGTTACCGGACAATGCCAACGCTGCAACTGTCCATCTGCAATTCCTTCAAAAATAAACCGATTGGGACGACTAATGAGCTCTCCAATGTTGAGACAAAGGGGAATTTCCATAGTCCATATAATGGAAAGCTTCATCAAACTAGCAAGCTATTTGGGTATGCACAATTTGATGATGTAAAAACATGCATGAAATATGGAAATAATTTTTAAATTAGCCCAATCAAACGATGATTTATACAGTTTGTTCAGCAATACTGTATTACTTCAGTAATTATAAAATTGATATGCAAATTTAATTTTATTGCTAAACATACAAAAGTTTTCATTATTAAAGTCAAATTATCGGATGAACTTTGAAAAGTATTTCCCATTAGACGAGAACAATGAAGGTTATTCCTTTTCATTGAATGAAAAGGATTGGCGTTCCTATCTCGCCGCGATAGATACGGAAACTGGAAAGTTTTTTAAGCTTTTTATCGAATCGAGGCATATTTCTAATCACCTCGATATGATTTTTGCCGCTATGCAATGGAGGAAAATCATTTTTACCAGTAATAGGTTGGATAGTGGTGATAGCATTGAAATTGTGACCTTTCACAAAAATCCTGTCTACATTGCGTCAAAGGCCATATTCTTTTTTATGGAAAAAATCTGGGACATTTCCATTTCCGAAGGAAAGTCTCTAACAATCACCACCTGTTGGCACTTCGCAAAGCTAATAAATGCCATGCAGAAAGAGATGTTTGGTGGAATTGCTAGCATTGATTCTTGTGAATATGTACTGGCAGTCTGCCATTTTAAAAATGTCATGGCGGTGGTGAATGATGCCATGTTTTCCCTAAGAAAATTGCCTCCCATAGGGGGTAAGGCAGCAGGATTTATTCATGACTTCGCCGTTTCATTGTTTGATGTGCGCGAACTTGCGTGGCAAAGTATTTCGTTATGCAATGTTGCAGAAAAACGTTGCAACGAGGGTTCCTAATTTCAGTTGACATTTAACGATAAAGAAGCATTGCAATTGACATGCTACAGGCTGGCATAGTTGGTCTTCCAAATGTGGGGAAAAGTACGTTGTTTAATGCTTTAACACGCTCAAGGAAAGCAGAAGCACAAAACTATCCGTTCTGTACCATCGACCCAAATGTAGGTATTATAGAGGTTCCCGACATGCGATTACAACGATTGGCAGAATTATCAAAAAGTAAAAAAATTATTCCTGCGGCAGTTGAAATCGTTGACATAGCAGGCTTGGTTGCAGGAGCAAGTAAAGGTGAAGGTTTGGGAAACAAATTTTTGGCCAATATTCGTGAGGTTGATGCCATAATCCACGTGGTTCGTTGTTTTGAAGACTCAAACATTTCGCATAGTACTGGGGACGTTAATCCAGTAAGGGATATGGGTATTATTAACACTGAACTTCTGTTGGCAGACTTACAGTCCGTAGAAAACCAACTGGAGAAAAATTTGAAAAAAGCAAAAGGTGATGATAGGGAGGCCAAAACAAATGTTGAGCTATTACGTCTTTTATTAGAACACCTCAACGGTGGTAACCCTGCAATGTCTTTCGAAATTGATAATGATACGGCGTTACACATAAAAATGTTCAACTTGCTAACATCTAAACCCACGCTTTTTGTGTGTAACGTTGAAGAAAATGATCTACTTGCAGGGATAGAAAATAATAAGTTTGTTGAAGCCGTTAGCTCCTATGCAAAACAATATGGTAGCACATCCAGTTGCGTAATATGCGCACAAATGGAATCCGATATGTGCGACTTTTCTCCCGAAGAAACGGAAAAATTTTTACGAGAATATGGCATTGATCATAGCGGAGTATCTCAACTAATACGGAATGTTTATTCCCTATTGGGCCTTGCTTCTTTCTTTACAACTGGTATGGATGAAACCAGGGCATGGACGTTTCGAAAAGGCTTAAGGGCTCCTCAGTGTGCCGGCATCATACATGGTGATTTCGAAACTGGATTTGTAAAGGCTGAAGTAATTGACTATGATGAGTTTGTTGCTCACCACGGATGGGTAGGAGCACGCGATGCCGGAAAAATTCGACTGGAAGGAAAAGATTATCCATTCAAAGACGGAGATGTTACCGTTTTTCGCTTCAACAGGTAATGGAGAACAAATTTTTGCCGAAATTTTCACAAATAAATGTAGCTAAAATAAAATTGCCAGATATATCCCCCTGCTATCTATGAAAGAAGTAACGGCAAATGATATTGCAAATTTTGTAAAAAATGGTGATCGCGTAGCATTTGGAGGGTTTACTCCCGCTGGTAGTCCAAAGGTTAGCGCTTCTGCCATCGCCAGAAGGGCGGAAGAAGAGCATGCTGCCGGTAGACCTTTTAAGCTTCATATTTTAACTGGTGCATCAACGGGAAATACCATTGATGGTGTCTTAGCAAAAGCGGATGCAATAATTTCCCGGGCCCCGTACCAATCTGATTCCAACCTTCGTAACCTAATAAACGAAGGGAAAGTACAATATTGCGATATGCATATTTCCCACTACGCCCAACAGATAAAACAAAAAATATTTGGTGAAATAGATCTGGCAATTATAGAAGTGGCGGACGTCTCAGATTCTGGAGAAATTGTTTTTACCACCGCCATAGGTATGGCATCAACTTTTTGCCGCTACGCCAAAAAAATAATTGTCGAATTAAACGAATATCACCCGAAAAAAGTTCGTGGTTTGCACGACATCTATGAAACAGAACCAGCTCCACACACAAAACCAATCCCGTTGGTAACCGTTCGAGATAGAATTGGTACGGAAACGGTGAAAGTGGATCCAAATAAAATCATTGGCATTGTTCGAACCAATATGCCAGACCAGGTGAAAGCATTTTCAAAAGCTGATAAAGATACCGATCGAATCGGAGAAAATATCGCAAAGTTTCTATCCAATGAAATACGTAATGGCCGCATTTCGCCTCTACTCCCAATTCAATCGGGTGTGGGCAATATGGCAAATTCCGTACTAAAGGCAATGTCAAACGAAACGTCGATCCCTTCATATACAATGTTTTCCGAAGTTTTGCAAGATTCTGTCATAGAAGCCATAAAGTCTGAAAACATATTGTTTGCGAGTGGAGCAGCTTTAGCCGTAACTCAAGAATGTTTGAATGAAATCTATGACAATTATGACTTTTTCAAAACACGTTTAATTTTGAGACCGCAGGAAATATCCAATCACCCAGAAATTGCTCTGCGCCTTGGCATCATTGCAATAAACACAGCCCTTGAGATTGATATTTGCGGTAATGTTAATAGTACCCATGTTTTTGGTAGTAATGTGGTAAATGGAATAGGAGGATCTGCTGATTTTACCAGGAATTCGCTAATTTCCATTTTTTCATGTAAATCTACGGCAAAGGATGGGAGAATTAGTACAATTGTGCCTTTCTGCAGTCATGTGGATCATTCGGAACATTCCGTGAAAGTGCTAGCAACAGAATGGGGCGTGGCAGACCTTAGAGGAAAGAATCCTCGCCAACGGGCTCAGGAGATTATCAATAATTGTGTTCATCCGAATTACAAAGACTTGCTCAACCAATACTTGTCTATGGCGAATAGTGGACATGTGCCGTTTTCTCTAGCAAATGCTTTCAAAATGCACGAGGCTTTCGTTTCCGAAGGAGACATGTGTAAAACGGTTTGGGCCATATAGGTTGCATGTAACGTTCCCTTTGTAAGCTACGTTTTGTTTTGTAACACGGATAAATGAATTCTGTGGCATATTTTTGCCACTTCTACATGTTTCATTGATTTTCGTTAGATGTGGTTGAAAAGATAAATTTTTTCTTTTTGTGTAAAAAAGTTGACATTTATGGCGAGAAAAGTACAGTTGATGAAATTTTTAAAAAGGAAAAAATATATGGAAAGAACACAAGGCATGGACGCAACTTATGCTTATACCGATACTGAACCATCAAACGACTCTCCCCTATTGAGCTTACCATTGGACCACGGACGTCCACCGCTTGCACAATCGGATTCCATTGGGACACGATTGTTGGAACCCAGGAGATTACCATATCCGACGCATGACCAAAGGCGGAGAGGTTCGGTACAAATACCACAATTAGCAAACGTAGAGATAAGCTTGAGTGCGGTGGATCAACTAAGAGGCCTACATGCGATTGCCAATAGAAATGTAGAGCAAGGAACGCCTTTGGACCAAAGGCAAGTTTCCCTTGTTGCTCGGGGATATGTAGCAGAGGGTAACCGTCTAATGATTGATGATTTTGAAGTACGCAGACATTTGAATGATACCCAGAGAACAGTTGTGCAGGGATCTAAAGTGGGAAGTGGTGTTTGGAGCCTTGTGGGAGCAATAATAGGAGGAATCATGTATTCCCATGACAATGCTGCAGGTGCCTATGGTACTTGGTTTGGCGCACTGATTGCACTCTGGCCTATGATAGAAGCTCAAATTATAGATAGGCTGTGCAAAGCTCCTGATGTAATTTTGAGAGAACAAGAGCGCGATCCTGCTATTCCTGCTATTCCTGCTATAGATCCACGATATCAAGTATAGAATATATTCAAGATACACGAGGGTTAGAAAATCTTTAGCTAAAAATGGATATTGAAAGATAACCTTCGGTATCCATTTTTGTTTTTACCATATTGGTGGCATAAATTTTATAGCCATTGGCTTAAAATGAAATCATTGGTATGCTAAAATCGATAAAATAATAATCTCGTTGGCTGTTAAGACATTCGTTCGGAAAATCTCACAATTTTAGTGGCCAGACGGGAATGGCTGTCGATGGTTAATATTACGCCATTTAAACGGATATCGTTTGAAGCAACTTCGAATTTTTGCGGCATCCCAAACTTCATATTGTGGAGAACGGGCAAAATTTCACGCCCGATGACAGATTCGTGTGGACCGCACATGCCAAGATCCGTAATATACGCTGTTCCATTTGGTAAAATGCGTTCGTCCGAAGTCTGAACATGGGTATGTGTTCCTACGATACCAGTTACTTTGCCATCAAAATTCCATCCGAATGCAATTTTTTCCGATGTCGCTTCGGCATGAATTTCAGCAAGTAAGATATCTACATCTCCCCCATTGTTTTGCAAAATTCTTTCCATCGCTTCGAAAGGACATGAAGCGTGAATCTTCATGAATTGCTGCCCTAAAAATATGCAAACTCCAATTTTTATGCCATTTTTTATGGAAGTAATGAAACTTCGTCCTGGACATCCCATTGATAGATTGGCTGGCCGGCAAACATATTCCAAATCTTCAATGTCTCGTTCGAATCCGTGTCGGTCCCAAACGTGATCACCCAGAGTTATTAAATCTATGCCCGCGCAATGCAACACTTCGGCATGCTCACGGGTGAGTCCGGCACCCGAAGTGGCATTTTCAGCATTTGCAATAATCACATCAATGTCGTATATTTTTTTAATACCACTCAAATTTTTTACTATGCATTCCCTGGCAGGGCGCCCCACCAGGTCGCCTAAATACAAAATTTTTAACAAATACGACATGTATGTAGAGCTAGAAAGCCCTATTTCTAAAGATTGTCAAGTGTACTAAAAAAAGAATGGAAAATTTTTTGTTCATTTTCATAGTCGAGACATGTTTTTCAGAAAAATTTTTTCAAAGAAAAGGATTGTTTCTTTTTTGATTGTTTTACTGGGGGTATCGCAACTCGAAGCAGTGGAAGATTCTAGTTGGAAAGAGGAGGAACAGCTGGCCGAAGAGCTTCAAATGCCAGTATACGTAGACGATATCGCAGCAATCGTTAATAATGAAATAATAACGATGACAAAATTAATGCGGGAAGTATATCACTTCATTCCCGAAATTCAAAGAATGTCCCGGACCCGGGCAGACTTTCAAAAAAAAGTCCGTGAGTGTCAGGAGTTTGTCCTAGATGCATTTATTGAGAGGATTCTTATCGTTGCAGATTTTAAGTCCAAAGGTGGACAAATGTCAGACCACTATGAAAAAAAGGAGTTCGAAGCATGTATACACAATAGGTTTAATGACGATAGGATGGCATTTGCGGAGTATTTGCGGTCGAATGGACAATCCGTAAGGGAATTCAAAAAAGATATTAGGGATCATGCGATAGTTAACTATGTACTGGCAGAAGTGCAAAAGTCGAAACCGGAGGTAAGTCCAACGAAAATAAAAGAGTATTACAATGAACATATCCAGGATTTCATATTAGATAGACAAATTTTCGTCAAAGAAATTTCTCTTTTGAAAAAAAATTATACGAATGAGGAACTAGGGGTGAAATTATCAAACTTGGAACAGGCTATCAAATCCGATAGCAATATACATTCTATCATAAAAAATTTTAGCGACAGTCCAAAGACATCCGACATTGGGTGGGTTTGCGTGGATGATATGATTCCGGAATTTGCAAATGCACTTCGAGGACTTGAGATAGGTGAATACACTATCCCCATATTTTTGGACAATATAGTTTGCATATTATTTGTAGCCGATGAAAAACCCGCCAAAAAGTTTACGTTAGATGAAGTAAGCGATGACATTGAAAATATCTTGACGATAAAGTATCAGGTAGAGGCAAAGGAACATTACATAAAAAAACTCAAAGAAAAAGCTTACATAAAAATTTTTCTGTAAGACCCCGCGATGACAAATTTTTCAAATTTATTTTCTTGATTAAGAAATTCTGAGATTTAGCTTTCCTTCAAAAGGAAAGATAATGAATTATTTGCATCTTATGGCGGTTGTTATAGCGCAGGCCCAAAAAGCAAGTTCCGGATGGCAGGTTCTGGTTATGTACATATTGTTAATTACGGGCATGTGCTTTTTGCTGGTGGTCCCCCAAAGAAAACGGCAGAAGGAACAACAAAAGATGTTGAATGGCTTAAAAGCAGGAGATAGGGTAGTAACATCTTCTGGGATTATTGGGACGATTACCAATGTCAAAGGTTCAAAATTCATCCTGAAAATTGCTGATGATACGAAGGTCGAAATTTTTAAGCCATACATTCAGGCTAAGCTAGATAAATCAGAAAAGTCAGAGTAGGTCATATGCATAACAGGGGGTCGCTTTATAGAATTTTGCTTTCATTGGCAATTATTCTCCTTGCTGTTCAGAGTATGTTGCCCATCCATGACAGGATACCGGAGCAATACATCGTAAGCTGTGTAACTAATGACAAAGCAGCCTTTGAACAACTCTTACAGCAAGCACGCGAAAGGCTAGAAGGAGGACAATCCAAAAGTTTATTCTTGGCCATTCGTGATGTAGCAAATGCTGAACAGGTGGACTTGTCGCAATTTTTCAAGAATAAAAATATTGCCGATGTTAGAAATCTTGCTGAAAAAAATAAAATTTTATTAAATGCTCTCCTAGCGAATTCCAAGGGAAAAATTAAACGGGGCCTTGACCTAAAAGGTGGAGTTTCCTGCCTATTAAAAATTGACGATTCAAAATTTGAAAACTTAGGAACCCCTGAAAAAGTAGAACAGTTGAATAAAGCTATCGATATTATTCGCCAGCGCATCGATGGACTGGGAGTCTCAGAACCCCTACTAAGGATTTTCGATAACAATTGCATAGAAGTTCAATTGCCTGGCATCTCTACAAAGGATAATCCGGAAATTGTTGATATAATTAAAAAGCCAGCCAAACTTGAGTTCAAGCTATTACACCCAACCCTTGTACCGAAATCGAAATCCGAACGTGCACCGATTGGCTATGAGGTTTTGGTTTTTGAACGAAACAATGGTAATAATCTGGAAGAAGAATATGCATTTGTCAAAAAAATCCCTGAAATGACCGGTAGCATGGTAAAGCGATCCGGTGTAGTCGTTGGTCAATACGGCGAATATGAAATTTCCTTGGCAATGACAGATGAAGGGACTAAGCGTTTTGAAAAAATTACAGCCGATAATATAAATCGACGGCTTGGAATTGTACTAGATGGGAAATTGTATTCGGCCCCATCCATTCGCTCTGCAATTCCAAATGGACATGCGAGCATCACTGGTAATTTCTCCCAGCGGGATGCTTTTGAATTATCAAATGTTCTCAATAACCCGCTGGAAGTTGAACTAAAGTTTGCTGAATTAAACGAAATTGGCCCATCTTTGGCGGAAGATTCCATGACAAGTTCCTTATACGCAACACTAATAGGTGCTGCCGTCGTAGCAATTTTTATGCTGATATGCTATCACGCTGCCGGAGTTATATCTTTAATTGCAGTCATGGCAAATATCATAATTGTATTAGGAGTAATGGTAACCATTGGGGCGACACTTACATTACCCGGAATTGCCGCATTAGTTTTAACGATCGGCATGGCAGTCGATGCCAATATTCTGATATTTGAAAGGATACGGGAAGAGCTCCTAGGCGGAAAACCTATAAGAGCTGCCCTATTCGCGGGTCATAGAAAAGCATTTGCTACTATCCTTGACGCAAACCTAACGACGTTGCTAGCAGCGGTAATCCTCATCTATTTTGGACTTGGGCCAGTGAAAGGATTTGGAGTAATTTTAGCCATTGGAATTTTTGTAACGATGTTCTGTGCCTTAGTATTGAGTAGAGGATTGTTAGAATTTTTAGTGGAGAGAGGTTTGATTAAAAAACTCATTCCCAGTTTTAGAATAAAATCAATCACTTTCGATTTTTTAAAACACATAAAACTAATTATTGGGATATACACAGCTGTAATTCTTATTTGCATCACAATTGTAGCATTCCGCGATACAAAGATTTATGGGATCGATTTTAGGGGAGGAGATGAAATTACCGTAACATTTGAGAAAAAAATTCCAATAAATGAAATTAATAGGCTGGCATCGGAACAGGGTGTGGGCGAAGTCATTTCTGTCTATCAAAAATCCATTGCCGATAGCTCGGAAATTTTACGCATACAAACGTCTGAAGGCCAGGGAATAAAGCTTTTTAAACATCTGAATGACCATTTTCATGGCTCTAAACTGTCCTTAGTAAAGAAAACCGAGATAGGAGCTTCCGTTGGCAAAGGAATCAAACTGAATGCTTTTATATCTATAATATTATCAATGGTCGGTATCATGGTATACGTTGCTTTTCGGTTCGAGACAGGATATGGAGTCGGAGCAGTAGTTTCCACGATTACCGATGTCGTTGCGACGGTATTGATTTATTTGACGCTAGGGCATCAAATTTCCGCCCCAATGATTGCGTCCATTCTCATGGTTATTGGGTACGGGATAAACGATACCATCATTGTTTTTGATCGAATCCGTGAAGAATTGAAGATAAACAGGACAAAAGCTTTGAGAGACATCATAAACCTATCGATTAATAGAACACTTTCACGCACAGTGCTAACAAGCACGTCGACATTCCTAGCCGCATTGGCTTTATATATGTTTGGATCTGGGGTAATCGTCGACTTTGCATTGGTTTTTCTAATAGGAGTTGTTGTTGGGACATTTTCTTCCATTTTCATTGCCAGTCCAGTATTTTATGCTTGGCATAGGGGCAATAGAACAACCATTGCCAGAGGCAATGCGATATAATGCACTGGAATTAAGCGATGGCAGAAAAATTTTGGACACAGATTCCCTATGATAAAACCATAGCAGAAGCGTTATATAAGTCTTTAAATGTTAGTTTCTTGTTGTGTGTGATATTAGCGCAACGAAATGTTACTTCGAGGCTGGAAGCTGAAAAATTTCTCTGGCCAAAGCTGACGTATTTAGACAATCCATTTAAGATTAAAAATATTGATGCGGCAGTAAATATACTACGCAAGGTCATAGATAACAAGCTGCATGTTGCGATAATAGGAGACTACGACGTCGACGGTATTACTAGCATAACGCTCCTGACTAATGTACTGAAAAATTTTGGCATAGTTCCTGATTTTTTCGTCCCAAATCGGGCCTATGAGGGATATGGTTTGTCCAATGAAATCGTGGAGCGCATTCTCTCGGGGAAAAAGTACGATACGGTCATAACACTTGACTGTGGTACAAATTCTGCAGAAGAAGTAAAAATTCTTCAGAAATATGGCATTGAAGTTTTAATAGTTGACCACCATCAGGCAAAAACATTGCCATTTGCCAAGTGTTGTATGGTCAATCCGCACATAGACGACGACAAAGAGCATGATAAATACAAGATATTGTGTACTGTAGGGTTAGTCTTTAAATTGTGCCATGCCCTATTGAAAGTTCTAAGAAAGGCAAATGATCAGAGAGTGCTTAATTACTCACTAAAACATGATCTTGATCTTGTGACTCTTGGAACGATTGCTGACATGGCACAGTTGATTCATGAAAATAGAATTTTTTGCAAATTTGGTCTAAAAATTCTCAACGGTAAGTACCGTCGCCCTGGAATCGAGGCGCTATGTAAATCTGCTGATATTCCAATTGATGCAAACATAGGACAACATGATGTTTCTTTTAAACTGTGCCCACGATTGAATGCCTGTGGGCGAATTACCGATGCTGTTCTTCCCATTACCATGATGTTAAGTGACAACTTCGATGAAGCTATAACCTATGCCTACGAACTCGAGGAAACAAACAAGGAACGTCAACTAATTGAAAAAGAAATAACCGAGCAAGCGGAAAAACTACTTAGAAATCGTTACATCAACGATGACGGAATTGTTTTGTATAACCCTCATTGGCATTCCGGTGTCGTTGGAATAGTCAGTGGCAAATGCGCAAGAGATTATGCCAAACCATGTATCGTTTTGGGCCATGAGCGCGATTTGGCAAAAGGATCGGGTAGGAGTATGCATGGAGTAAATTTGATCGATATTTTGAACGATTGTTCGGAATATTTGGAAACATGGGGAGGGCATCCTTATGCCGTTGGAGTATCAATTCTGCCAGAAAACATCGACGCCTTTAGAAAAAGATTCAACGAAATTGTAAAAAAACATTCAACCGGTAAGTCTAAACATGAAAAGATAGAGTACGTTCACGAGCTAACATTAGAAGAAATTGATAATAATTTTATGAAAGAAATGGAAGCCTTGCAACCGTTCGGACAAAAAAATCCAGAACCTATTTTCCTGCTGAAAAACATCAAAATTAATAATCTTCCAGCAACATTTGGTGTACAAAAAAACCACATAAAATTTTGGCTAACCGATAGGCACTCAAAGCGAATTCTAACGATTGGCTGGGGTAGCGCCGGCAACATTCCACCTATTTATGTACCCTTGGATCTGCTAGTGACGGTTAACCGCGAAACATGGAATAAAATAAATTCCCTACGATTGAACATGGTCGAGTGGAGGAGGAACTAACCACCGTTTCTAATAAAAAAGCAATTCCTCCGCTGAAAAATTTGCTATGGCGAAGAAAAGCTTACATAATTTCATAAAAAATCAAAAAAAGCATTTACATTGCTCCACAGGAACTTCGTGCAAATAATGTCCAAAATTTCCTTGCAAAGATTTGTGTTGTGTGGCATATGCTATATTCATGCTGGGACTTTCGGAAAATCAATCTTTCATGGTGTTGAACGCATTGCCTCACATTGGACCATGTACCGCCAAGAAATTGCTGGCACATTTTCGTGGAGATGCCCAACGAATTTTTTCTGCCACAAGTAACCAGCTTCAGGAAGTTCCTAATATTGATCATCAAGTTGTCGATAGCATATTAAACCACTCCAAATACTTTGATTTGCGGTGTGAAGAAAAAAGCTTACTGGCATTGCGAGGTAGCTTTTTGCACATTAACCATGACAATTATCCGGTACTATTAAAGGAAATCCACGATGCTCCCATAGGGATTTATACCATCGGAGAAATTGATAATGGGATGAAGAACATAGCAATTGTTGGCTCAAGGACGAATACGTTATACGGCCTTGAAACGGCAAGGATGTTGGCAATGGAGCTGGCGAGGCGAAAATTTTGCATAGTTAGTGGAATGGCCCGTGGAATCGATACGGCAGCCCATGAAGGTGCGTTGGCTGTCAATGGAAAAACCATTGCAATTTTAGGGAATGGAATCGATATCATTTACCCTACCGAAAATGCTACTTTATACAAAAGAATATCGGAAAAGGGGACCATTATTTCCGAATTTACGCTCGGTCGCCGTGCCGATAAACAAACTTTTCCCATACGCAACCGTTTAATTGCGGGCCTATGCCACGCGGTAATTATTGTAGAATCTGACAAATTTGGCGGTAGCATGATAACCGCAAAATTTGCGACCGAATATGGCAGACATGTGTTCGCGGTTCCCGGTAGAATCGACCAACCAACCAGTTTGGGTTGCCTAGCTCTTATCAAGGAAGGCGCTACCATGTTGACGTGCGTCAATGATATTTTTGAAGATTTGCCTTACCTTGATGATTCCCCAAAACAGACCACATTGTCCTTCATGTCGTCCGAAGATGAAAGTATAAAAATTCAAACACTACAAATTTCATGCCCAATTGAAAGAAAGGTTTATGAAATCCTATTGCGAACAAAATCTGCCTCAATGGATACGGTAATAACCCTTTCCGAACTGCCAGCAAGTAGGGTTATGCATACGTTACAAATGCTAGAAATTCGAGGTTTAGTGTCAAAACGATACGACGGACTATTTGAAATTACCAAAAACACTAGGGCGTGTCGTCAAATAAAACATTAACAAAATGAAAAAGAAGGGCAAAAGCGTGGAGCATGGACGCAAAAGCACACAGAAGGCACGACATATCAGATGAATTATGGAGAAAAATGGAGAGGCTGCTACCCGGAGGTAGTGGAAAAGTCGGTAGACATGGTAGGGACAACCGCTAATTTATAAACGC
>JAITAS010000066.1 GCA_031284015.1 Puniceicoccales bacterium
TAGAAATTCTCATTAAAAAATAAAGTTTTCATTGAAAATAGCCATAACTGCTCTTTCTAGAGCGAAGTAATCTTGCCACATTTTTACTTTTGCTTTACCTGTAAAGGTTGAGCCTATCTATTGTTAGAAAAAACGTTTTGTAAAACATTCTTAATTTTTCTTCGAACATCAACTTTTTACAATTTTATTGCTTGAGTCGAGAATTACAATCTTTAAATCAACTTGCCATTGATTTTTATGAAATCTAGATACGGCATGTCATGATAGTAATTTTTTACATTGTACCACTTATCGCTGTTATTGCATTTCTGTTTGCACGATATTTTTTCGTAAACATGAAAAAAGAAAATCAAGGGTCGGAAAAAATGGTTGAAATCGCATCACGGGTAGCAGCTGGAGCAATGGTATATCTAAGGCAGCAGTATAAGGTAGTTGTATTTATATTCATCTTGATAGCGATATTGTTAACATGTTTGTCATATGGATTTGGATTACAAAACCGGTGGGTTCCATTTGCATTTTTAACCGCGGGATTTTTTTCAGGCTTGGCAGGTTTTTGCGGGATGATAACTGCAACAAGTGCATCTTCTAGGACCGCATATGCTGCGTCGAAATCACTCAATGCAGGGTTAAAAATTGCTTTCCGCAGTGGTGCTGTAATGGGTTTAGTGGTTGTAGGGCTGGCACTGATAGATTATTCAATTTGGTTTTTAATATTAAACAGATTTGCCGGAGACTTGGTTGGTTCTCGAAAATTAATTTGGGTGACCAATACGATGTTGACTTTTGCCATGGGGACATCTCTACAAGCTTTGTTTGCACGCGTTGGAGGAGGTATCTTTACAAAGGCTGCGGATGTTGGAGCAGACCTCGTGGGAAAGGTAGAAATTGGGATCCCAGAAGATGATCCCAGGAATCCTGCCACAATAGCCGATAATGTCGGCGATAATGTCGGTGATGTTGCTGGGATGGGAGCAGACCTATATGAATCTTATTACGGATCAATATTGGCAGCAGCAGCTTTGGGAGCAGCTGCATTTACAGGGTCAGACCCAAAGACCCAGTTGATGGCTGTCATAGCTCCTGTCATGATATGCGTCGTGGGAATTGTGGCATCGATCACGGGTATATTTTTTGTAAAAACGCGTGAGGGTGCTAACAGTTTAGAATTGTTAAAAGCTTTGGCCCGAGGAACTAAAGCTAGTTCCCTAATAATATGCATCGGATCGTTGGTAGTTTTAAAACTACTCGACATTCCAAATGCGATTGGGATTTGGGGAGCAGTAATGTTTGGATTGCTGACTGGGATACACATCGGTAAAGCCACAGAATATTTTACATCCGAAGCCTATGGGCCAACGAAGATGATCGCACAAAATGCTACCACGGGTTCGGCGACTGTCATAATTTCAGGTTTTGGCACGGGAATGATATCTACTCTTTTGCCGGTTTTGGCAGTAGTTACTGGGACAATGTTAGCATTTTATTGCGCATCGGGGTTTAATGTAAGCAATGTTTCCATGGGGCTTTATGGTATTGGGCTTGCTGCCGTTGGAATGCTATCAACTTTGGGAATTACGTTGGCCACCGATGCCTATGGTCCAATAGCCGATAATGCTGGAGGAAACGCTGAAATGAGCGGACTTCCCCCTGAAGTTAGACGAAGGACGGATGCCCTAGATTCGCTAGGAAACACGACGGCTGCTACAGGAAAAGGTTTTGCCATTGGGTCTGCGGCATTGACTGCTCTGGCATTAATAACCTCATACGTTGAGGGCATTCGACTGGAATTGCTTAAAACAGGGCAAAAATTTATTTCCGCAGGAAATGTGCAGGTTGATCTCACAACCGCTAAATTGTGTGACATCATGCACTACTATGATGTCCACATGTTAAATCCAAAGGTTATGTCCGGTATGTTTATTGGGTCTATGCTAACATTTGTTTTTTGCGGATTAACAACTATGGCTGTAGGGCGTGCTGCGGGTAAGATGGTTTCCGAAGTTCGCAAACAATTTCGTGAGATCGAAGGGATTATGACCGGAGAAAATATTCCGGACTATGAACGTTGTATAACAATAGCGACAGCGGCAGCTCAGCGGGAAATGGTCATTCCTGCATTGATCGCAATTGTTTCTCCTATTTTAGTTTCCATTGTTTTTGGTGTCTCAGGAGTCCTAGGGCTACTTGGAGGTTCCCTCTCAACCGGTTTTGTACTAGCTTCATTCATGTCCAACGCAGGAGGTGCATGGGATAATGCGAAAAAATATATCGAAACTGGAATTTTAGGAGGTAAACATTCTGAGGCCCACAAAGCAACGGTCATCGGTGATACGGTAGGAGACCCGTTCAAAGATACCGCGGGCCCAAGTTTAAATATCCTAATCAAGTTGATGACGATAGTTTCGCTCGTGACTGTCGGAATTGCAATTTCCTACAGCCTGCTGTGAGGACATATAAATTTCGCAAATTGCGAAATAGGATAATGGGATAAAAGCAAATAAAAGGTCTTAGGACATTTTTTCATTAATTTTCCCTATGCTCAAGACTCAAAAAGGACCATTGACATAGCGAGAAAAAAGAGGGGTAGAAATGGGCTCCAACAATGAAGCTAATAAAAGAAGAGGCCTTAAAAAAATAAGGGCATATTTTTCCAAAATCGCGTGGGAAGCCGCGGGTGGATGACCGGAGAGTGATCGGCGGGATAGTGTATGTACTCCAAAACGGCTTAAAACGCTAGATGCGCCGAAGGTGTGGGTCCCATACAAGACGCTTTACAATCGCCTTGTAAGGTGGAGCAAGGAAGGAGTGTTTGCGAAAATTCTACAAAAATTGTCCAAGGAGGGGACCGAAATTTTGATGATCAACGCAACCCATTCGAAAGTTCACAGAACGGCGGTAAGCCTGAAAAAGAGGGAGGCTTGCTGCGGTACATTGGGCTAACAAAGAGAGGACTTTGCAGCAAGCTACATGCCACTTGCAATTGCCTTTTGGTGATCGGTGAGGTGTCGTCTGATGGTTGGGAATGCCAATAACATCGTTGACCCCAGAGATCTACCGAAGGCAAGTTATCTGCTGACATACAAAGGATATAACGTCAACTGGTTTCGAGAAAGGCTAATAAAGTTGAAAATATGTTCGGTAGATTGAGGGCTTGGCGCCACATTGCCACCTGCTACGACCACTGCGTTTACACCTTTTTCTCTTCCATCTCCATCGCTTGCTCTTTTGTTTTTTATTTGAATTTACAAATATTGCCTGGGCAAGAAATTTATAGTACCCTCCTTAGGGGCAGTTCGATTGTACGCGGAACATCGGGGCACGAGAGAGATCTACTAATTCCTTTGGCTAGGAGTGAAGAAACCCGTAAAGTTAAAGCATCGACAGTTTAAATTGCTTTAAAAACCTGGTGTCGTTTTGAAAAAATAACCGAATATCATCAATTCCATATAACAACATGGCAAGGCGTTCAATACCCATGCCAAAGGCAAATCCTGAAATTTTATCGCTGCCATAACCACAGTTTTTAAAAACACTGGGAGCTACCATGCCACACCCACAAATTTCGATCCACCTATTGCTTAACTTTCCAAGATTTTTACTCCTGAAATCTACCTCAAATCCTGGAGATACGAATGGGAAAAAGCTAGGACGCATCCGAATTTCACTACCTTCACCGGTTAACTTTTTGAAGAAAAAATCTAAGATAGATTTCAAATCACAAACCGTTATTCCTTCGCCAACGACCAAACCTTCGCACTGGTGAAAAGTTGGATAATGAGTAGCATCTATGGCATCCCGGCGAAACACCATACCGGGTGATAAGATTCTAATCGGAGGTTTACGCTGTAGCATTGTTCTGATTTGGACCGTTGAAGTGTGGGTCCGTAAAACATATTGTTCGTCACCCTTTTTCGATATATTTTCAATGGAGACATCTCTGTTAAAATAAAACGTGTCGTGCTCATCGCGGGAAGGATGACTTTCGGGTGTACTTAACGCGTCGAAACAAAACCATTCGGTTTCTATCTCCGGTCCTTCGACGGTATTAAATCCTAAATTGGAAAAAATTTCTATGATACGGTTTTTAATCTTCGTCAGAGGATGGCAAAAAATATCTTCATTTGAAGTGGAAGGTAGCGTTGGGTCTATCGATTGTCCAAGAAATGCTCTACTTTCATTGCTTTCTATTTCGATTAATTTGTTTTTGAACATTTCTTCAACTTCGTTCTTGCATGCATTTATTGCTTGCCCCACAGATGGTCGTTCTTCCTTTGATAGTCTGGGTAAAAGCTGCATTAATTCACGAAATATGCCATTTGGTCCCAAAATTTTAGACTTGGCATTGTCAAAATTCGCACGCGATGACACACCGGATATGGCAATTTGTGCCTCTTCGAAAATTTTATTAACTTGAGGTATCATAGGTTACTAATGCAACAAAAGATTTGAAGATCAGCTTGCAATGATGAAATATATAAATGGCGAAGCCAGAAGATTACCAAGCAGAGAATAAAAGGTATTGAGAATGGCACTGGTGCCTCCGCCATCCGCCCCACCGCGATACATCCCTGCGGTCCGGTGGGGCAAAATCCCATGGCACCGAAGCCACAGCAGGTCCCAAAGCTTACTCTCGCATGCGCGAGGGCGAGGAATATCGCGATGGGGTTAGGGGCAAGCTCTATGGAAAGAAAGAACTCTATTCATAAGAATAGATAACTTTCTTTCCATAGAGCTCTTTTGGGCAAGTTTTGTAAGGGTGAGGAAGGAAATGCTTCAAACACCAAGCAGCGTGAGGATTAAATGCTCAAAAGGTGTTGGTGAGAGCCTCCAAGGGAATCAAGGAAAAAATGAATAGATAAAAATGAAGGAAACATTCTTGACATAGAATAGTAATTATGCTAATTGTTGTTTTCTGAATAAAGAAAATATTGCAGTAGAATTAGCTAAAAATGGGGAAAACATCACGTGACTGCGAAATATGCATGATAAAATTTAGACAAAATGTAGAGCAGGTAGAACAAAAAATAATATCAATTGTATGTGGAATGTGTGGATATAAATATCTATATGTAAGAGATTTAAGCTGTTGTAAGAGATTTGTAAAGGAAAGAGAGACTCATGAGATATGAACGAGAAGACCTATGCCGTGTGAGGGGAAGCAAGTTGCGCAAAGTTATCCGGGAAAAATATGGCAAGCTGATGGGTTTCTATTCACTTGCGGCGAAGATGTGCCAAATGAGTGAACATAATATCCACATGTTCCTTGGGTGCGGAAGGAGGTCCCAGAAGAAACATGGCCATACCATCCTTACCATGCTGGGACTGCAGGACGAGGATTTCGACGCCTACTTTATCGGTGAGGAGAGCTGTTCGGATGCTGCTGCTGTGGTGAACAGCGCAGATGAGGATAGAGGTTAGTCCCCCTGCTCCACGCCATCATCGACCGTTTGAATGGTTTGGAAGAAAAACTTGATAGGATCTCAGATATGGTAAGAATTTCCAATGAAAATGGTGAAAAACTCTAAAAATCTTTACACTCATAAAAGTTGTAATAGAAAGGGCAAAATTATGATAGACATCTTTGACATGGCGAAATATACTTTATACACCATCGACGGGGAAATATCCACCATGAAGCTACAGAAATTGTACTACTATAGCCAGGCATGGTATGGCGTTCCTCTATTTCAAAAACATTTCAAAAAGGGACAATAGACCGGTGTGTACCGAACTATTCAATGTGCATCGCGGATGGTTTAGCGTGACATTCCTGAAAACCTCCTCAGTGGGAAAGAATTTACCACATCTAATCTTGAATCCCTGATTGTAGCATCGATCGTTGTCAAATATTTTACACGCAACCAAATTGATAGCAAGATATCTTTTTGTTCCGAAAAATATTTAATTGCCCGGCAGGGAGGTAGGTTATTGCGGAGCTGCGCAGGAGGACACGGCGTAGCACGTATATATCCGCTCGCCATCCACTTGGATATCATAGTGCAGGCCGCCCTGTTTTCGGTTAGGGATGAACAGCGTGTCGAAACCTAAAAACCTCCCGACTTTCCCATCCATTATGTTGTTCATCTGGTGTTTGGTATACAACGAGTTCATGCATTTCTCATCGTTGAACATTCTTTTCTGGGTGCTTACGGGAATGATCAGTTTCCTTCCCTCCACCGGAGGGTTGTTGTTTATGGCGGTCTTGCAATCCGCAAATAGGTCGACCAATGGACGACTTGCTTCATAGGGAAACTCCTTCATGTGCATATCAATATTCATCGCATCGATCACTATCTGGTCGGCACACATGGATATGGCCATCCGCAAGACCGCGGTCCTGGATGAATATCTTATAGTCGATGTTCACATCGTCCAACAGGATGAATATCTTATAGTCGATGTTCACATCGTCCAACAGAAAGCAGTCTAAGTATGTTCCCGCTTCCCAGTTCTCCGTCCTCCGTCTCCAGCGCGGTCTTGTACACCGAACCCCCAAAATCCTTTACATCTGCACCGACTATATGATGGTTGCCATCCTTTCTGTCGCTATTATTATCTGTACGCTCTCTTGTTGTTGCACCCATGCTTCACCGTCAGTGGCGCGAACAACTGTTGGGAATAGGGAAACAGTAACGGGATTATTGAAGAAAAAAACTGGAAAAACGGACATACAAAACAGCCCAAGGAGATATGGCAGAATGTACGAAATACGGAATATTGCATCAGGCTACAGTACAACGGTGAGCGCGCAGATTTTACATCTCTGCTGTAACTTGCAAGTCTTTGCCAACTCCTTGTAAATATGGAATAAATTGTCCATGAAAAGTGGCCAACTGCGTTTGCAATTTGTCAGAAATTTTTATATCTTGTCTTTCAAAAAGTTGTAGTATACCTTGCAACTCCCCATAAAATTCCTCCCCATTTATTTATACAGGGACTATGACTATGCAGTTGATCATTCTGGTATGCGTAATTTAGACACATCTGCATGAAAATGTTGTCTGGTTTTTACGATGATCAGAGCATCTTCAGGTAGTGGTTCACCTATTTCTACTTGATTACCTACTATGGAAATACTATACTCATTTTACTTAACAAAGGCGCACTGAAGAGCGGAAAAGAAGGAAGGAGAAGTTGGCAAAATATAGCAAAGCATCTTTTTTAGATGAGCCCAGAATTTCTCAATGGGGTTTAGGTCTGGAGAATAGGGAGGAA
>JAITAS010000068.1 GCA_031284015.1 Puniceicoccales bacterium
AAATATGGTCAGCAACAGGCACATTGGCATCACCGGCAGGGTCAACAGCAGGCATACCACCAGAGAAACCCCGAAAACTTGGTTCTTGTTCTCAAGGCCCAGTAAAACCAAAAATATGAACACCATGACAAGCAGAGGCAGTAGCGTGCACACCATCAAAGGAATACCGAATTTTTAGTCCTAATTCTAAAGAAGGTCTACTAAGCAGTGTGGAGATGGATACGATAATCGCGAGAGTTAAACTTATAAAATAGGCGTTAACTGCCTTCAAGATTAGATTAATAAAAATCTTAACTGTGCTCACACCAGGGAGCTCCCAGTCCACTGGGAGCTCCCTGGTGTAAATATTTGTCCATGGTCGCCCTATGTCCATGCTTTATTGTTCTTTAATTTTTACACTGTAATCAAAAAAAAGCTTGACCTGCTCTTATTTAGCAATTCTAACTTGCTTCCATGTTAGGATATGTACAGTATTTAGTTCAATATTTTTCCCGGTTATTCATCATAAGTTGTCCTTTGGCGATCATTGCGCTTTTTGTGAGTATGACAGCTCCTTACACACTAGCTGAGCGTATTCGTGCAGCTAAGGTAGGGGTTTCGGTCGCCTACGGTACCGTGTTGTTTTTTTCAATTGTAGGTGAAAAGTTTTTTGAATTCCTTGGTATTACGATGGGGGCATTTTACATAACAGGAGGCGTTATTTTGGCCATGCTTGGAGTATCAATGCTTAATTCCGACGACATGGACAATGACAAGGCTGCAAGCAAAGGAGACACAAAAAAGAATAAGGTAGATATTTCTGTAACGCCACTTGGGATTCCCATAATTTGTGGTCCTGCCTGTATCACAGCAACGATAGCTTTACAAAGTCAAGCAGAAGGATTTGTGCAAAACGTCGTTGGAATGATAGCCATTACGCTTGTTTTTGGAGTATTATATTTGTTGCTAGTATTTAGTGCCAAAGGAACCAAATGGTTAACTCCTATGGTATTAAAGTTGAGCTTCAAACTGTCGGGCCTTATCATTGCGTCACTGGGTGTACAGATGATATTTAGTGGTTTGAGGCATGCGGATCTCCAGGCTTTACCTCCTCAGAGTGTGACACACACTACCCAGGCAGTACAGTGGGAACGTCCTGCAGAGAAGCATTTCTTTGTTTCCTAAGGCTTCTCTGATAAAAGAACATGTACTGTTGTACAATGCCGGCATATTTGGAAAAGTTTTTAGTGCTGAATTTTCCATTGTACTGGTGTTGAATAATCCGACCAATCCACGTATCTACAGGAAAGGCCATGAGATTATGCAAGCCATAGAGAGCAATGCAATTGGCCACCTTTTCTCCTATACCACTAAAGTTTTTCAAATATGCGACGGCTTTCTTGGGATCTAAAGTTTTCAAATGCCCTATGTCAAAAATTCCCGCTTCCACATTCCTTACCATATCCACCAGATACCTTGCCCGGTATCCAAGTCCAAGATTTTGAAAATCTTTCTCATCATATTGCGCCAAAATGTGGGGCGAAGGGAATGTACATTCATATGGAGCACATAATTTTTCGATGGTACTTTTTATGCGAGGAATGTTATTTCTTTGGGAGATCATAAAGCTTACAATGACTTCCCATAGGTCTTGGCGTAATATGCGAAGCCCAGATCCATATTCGACAGCTTTGCATAGAAAAGCATCACCGGTTGCTAAAATTAAATTTTTAATGGCTCCATAGTTCATTTGGAGGTCAAAATAATCCATCCAAATGTTTTGAAACTCTTCGGGTGAACAATGGAAAACAGAAGTGTTTCGGTCAACTCGATGAATTGTTAGCACTTTTCCTAATGCCTTCACCTGCCAAACATTGGTCGACTCCAGTTTGTTTATGCGAAAGCACTGGCCGGAGTTTGCTATCTGTTCTATGCAAAAATTAGCATTTTTTATTTCTACCATATCCAAATATTTGTATAGGTTTTCTATTTCAGTTGATTGAAAAATTTCTCCAAACTTTGACAAGTGATGCCCTCGAATCAATCAAAAACAATCACCTGTTTTTAACAAGGAAAATGCTTGCTCCGTGGCATTGAATAAGGGAAATTTGAAGCATTCAACATGCAAAACAAATAAGCTTTTCAACAAATTTAGTATTGCATCAAAACAGTTTAATCTTTCTATTTTTTTGAAAATAGAACTTTTTATGAAAAATATGAAATTGAAAAATTTAATGTTGATCATTTTTGGGTCTTTGATGGCTGTAACGGTTAGGTTATCTGCCGATTGTTTTGATGATTTTTGTGATCAAATGAATAATTTGTTTGATACGCGATGTTCCTATCACCGTTCTTCCTATGGAAGTTTTAAACTTGACGTAAAATCAACGAAAAAAGAATATATCATCGAAGCAGAAATGCCAGGGATCAAAAAAGATGAAATAAATTTAAAGGTTGAGGACCAAACACTTTGTATTTCCATTTGCCGAGAAAAGAATGTTGCCGATGACAAGGATGATTATCTACACCGCGAAAGATATGCTTCTGCGACGGAAAGAAACATATGCTTGAGAGATGCGGATTTTAAGCAAACGAAAGCGAAATTAGATAATGGTATTTTAACTATTACCATCGCAAAACAGAAAAAGAATAGCGATGTTCAAAAAATAAGCATCGAATAGATTTTTGCGTCTCTCCAAGGCTATTTTTGAATGGCCTTGGAGGGAAAAAACAAACTTGGGTTCCCAGTCTTGCATTGTTGATAATGTTTATTAGAAGCTTGAATCAGATTAATCAACAATGGATAAGCTAGAAAAAATGTTTGCCATGCAAGCCGCCTTGAGCGAAAGGATAGGAATCAATGTCGTTAATTTGACCGAAAAAGAAAAAATTAAATGGGTATTGGATTACACACGTGCCATTCAACAAGAAACGTCAGAGCTGGTAGATTCTGTTCCATGGAAATGGTGGGCGAAATATCAAAAATTCGATGAGCAAAATGCCCGTGTCGAAGTGATAGATTTGTTTCATTTTTTGATAGCAATTGCCCAGATTCTTGGTATGTCTGCGGATGATGTTTTCGAAACCTATTGCAAAAAAAACTTAATCAATCACAAGCGCCAAGAAAGCGGGTATGTAGTAAAAGATAAAGATGATTCACGTGGAATCTAGCCCTTAGTCCGCATAATACAAAAAATAAGGGGAAGCGGAAAGGAAATTACGAATGGCAGCCTTTTGTGGCAGTGATATGATTCCAATTCCAAAACCTTGAATAAAATTTTGGCTCTGTAGCGAATGATATACGAAACTTTCGAGATATACCGCAACGAAACGCAGGGCACCATTTTGTGGGCGAAATTTAACCGTAGCCGCTATGCATTCTGGCTACAGCCAGCGACAACCATCTCCGTTATCGATAAATCAACAGAACTTACGTCCGATCATCAAGGTCAAAATTTTTACATTATCTTTGTTGCAATTCTAGGACTTTTGTATACTATCGGTTGCATGAATTTTGTTTTTAAAGCTTTTACAAATGGCGGAGAAATTGTCAATTCTGTCATAGCTGCAGGAAATCAACAAGAGGCTGTTACTTTGTTACAAAGACAGCATTTAAATTTAATTTCCATTGCAGAGGAATTCGCTGCTCGAAGCACTACTCGGCAACTATTCAAAATGAAACAACGAAAGATGACCATAACAAATGTGGTTCTATTGTCTTTTTTTGAAAAATTGCACAAAATGCTTGCCGCCAAAATAACACTATCCGATGCGATATCCATTATTAATAAAAGAACCGCAAATTCAGCGGAAAAAACAATGACCGATAAAATGCTACAAGATATTTCTGGTGGACATTCTTTTTCGGATGCGATAAAAAATTTAAATACGAAAATAGATAGCAATGTATACAGTATCATTTTGGTGGGAGAATCAAGTGGAAACCTGGCAACCGTATTAGAGGATGTGGTTGATTTGTTAAAGTCTAAAAATGATTTGAAAAAGAAGATGATTTCATCCCTGGCATATCCTACATTCATGATAAGTTTTACCATTGCCGTAATGTTGATTTTTGTGTTTGTTTTAATGCCTAAAATGGAGGACTTTATAAAAGATCTTGGCGGTGAACTCCCAGCCATGGCGCAATTTTTAAAATCTCTAGCCCAATGGTTTACATATTTGCTATTGCCAGCGATAGCACTTATTATTTTAGCTGCAATAACCATGCCAAAACTAAGACAAACAAAAATAGGGCGGCGCAAAACTGACCAATTAATGCTAAAAATTGTCCCTTTTTCCACAATAATACCGTTATTTACACAAACAAGCCTGACAAAATTAATGGCAACACTTTTATCCAATGGAGTCAATACATCCGATGCGCTAACATTAGCTCAAACATCCATCGGCAATGAAATACTTTTGGAACAATTTATATGTGCTAAAACAAACATATTAGATGGTAGCAGCGTTTGCGCAGCATTCGAACAACACGATGTCATTGATGGAGAATTATGCGACTTTTTAGCAATTGGAGAAAAAGTAGGAGATCTTGCGACATCATTTAAAGATATTCACAAGATATACGATGAAAAGTTACAGTCTACACTGAAGAAACTGACAGTGTCAATTTCAGCTGCGGCCATGATGTTTGCTTTTACTCTCGTTGGATTACTTGCTCTGGGAATGGTACAATCCATTATGGGAGCTACAAATGCTGCCATATAAAATAAAGCCAAGATCAGAAAGGTATACAATAAGTCTTATTTTTTTATCGAAATATATGGATAAATGTTTACCGGCACCGAAAAAGCAGGCTTATTTGCTCAACGATTGCACCTTACAAATTGCATATGGCATCGACTTGGATGGGATCGCTAATGTTGTACCTTGCGTAAAAGAAATTTTACAAAATGAACAAACCACCATAGATTTTCGGGAAGTGACATTTAGTGGCGAAAACTTTGCTAATAGATATTGTTATTTTTCACTGGGAGATGACATTGTTTTTACCTTCCCGGAGAAATATGAGGACTGTTCGGACTCCTCACAACAGATTTTTTTAGCATGTGAAATGTCCGGTTGGGGCAATGCGAATAAATTAAACCAATGGCAACTTAATACATTGAATATACATGGGAAAAGTTTGTTAGGGATAAAAATCAATAGATCTTTGCTGAGAAAACCGTTTCAATTTCAGTTTATTTCTTCTACGGGAAGTTGGTATGGACCTGACGATGGCACTCCCAATTCTCAAATATCTGAAGTTGGTTCCCTAAATTTTGCATTTGATCCTCACGTGACGGGGAACAATATTTTACAATATCACCTGTTCCCTAAAATTGCTCTGGTAGATTCGCTTGTCATTCAATTTTCCGACAATTCAATGACGGACGTGGATTTTTCTCCATGGATATCATTGCTGCACAGTAATATTTCCCTTGGAGCAAGTGTAGGTATAAACACCACAAGTTTTAGAATTTTTGCTCCGCGAGCTACCAATGTGAGAATGGCAATTTTTAGTAAAAAATTTTCAAAGCCAGAGTATTATTCTTTGCAACCTTCCAACACTGGTATTTGGCATACTGAAATTCACAAGTGTTTGTATGGATACTATTATTACTATCAGATTTTATCGAGGAAAAACAACAATTGGGAAAACTCTCCAATTGTCCTTGATCCATATGCAAATGCGACCGTATCAAGCAAGGGTCCCGGGATTGTCATAGCCAAAGAACCTTCCACTCCTTCCACTGAAACATCGAAGGATGACTTTGTGCCTCCAAACCCCAAAGATCTGGTTATTTTGGAAGCCCACCTGCGAGATTTACTAGCACAAGCCCCCATGGATTTATCTGCCGAGGAAAGATTAAGTTTCCAGGGTTTGACCAAATATCTATCCGATCAAAATTGTTATTTACGCAAATTGGGTATAAACTGCGTGGAGTTACAACCCATACAAGAATTTGACTATACGACAAAGGAAGAATATCATTGGGGATATATGCCAGCTAATTGGTTTTGTCCTGCAAGTGCTTATGCGGGTGATCCGGAAAATGCCACGCAGATTCAGGATTTAAAAGAAGCAATACGCAGCTTTCATAAGGCTGGAATCGCTGTCATTTTGGACGTAGTATACAACCACTTTGGGGAATCTAATCACCTGCAGAATATTGATGGGGCGTATTATTTTAGGCACAATAAAAATGGAGAATTCTCGAATTTTAGCGGTTGCGGGAATGATTTTCGAACGGAAAGCCCAATGGCGTGCAAAATGATAATAGATAGTTTGGAATACCTAATCAGAACATATAATATCGATGGTTTCAGGTTTGATTTAGCCGAATTACTGGGGATGAATTTTTTAAATATTTTACAAAAAAGATTGAAATGTGTAAAAAAATCAATTATTCTGATAGCAGAACCATGGAGTTTTCATGGCAATATCGGGGTTTCCATGCGACATCTTCCATACTCCGTATGGAATGATGAATACAGGGAATTTGTAAAAAGTTATGTGAGTGGAAATGGAAACTCGAATGGTTTAAGATATTTTTTATGTGGTAGTCTAGATTTTCGATCAACATTTCCCAGTCAAAGTGTGAATTATGTGGCTTCGCACGATGACTTGGGCTGGGTGGATAGTATAACTGAAAACCCGCATAATAACGGTAGTGCGCCGACAGATAATGATCTGCGGCGCACGCGATTGGCTTTTGCAATACTTATGATGTCGATTGGGATTCCCATGATAACGGCTGGACAAGACTTTGTATTCTCCAAGCAAGGCATAGGCAATACCTATAACCGGGGAGACCTAAATGCTCTCGACTATAGATTGTTGGAGGTTCATCGTGCCACGCACGACTATTGTAAAAATCTCATAGGGTTTAGATTATCCGAACGTGGTACAATTTTACGTCTTTCCCAAACCCCCAATAAAACATATTTCCGCTTTTTGCCATCAACTACAAATTCTGCATGTGCACTTGCATATAACGCAGATGGTACGTTTAAGCACGGTCAGCTGATTTTTGCCATAAACCCACATTTTAATGAAAGCGCCATAGATCTCAAAGGAATAAATTTGCAACAATATGCCGCGTTGACTGACGAGGAACAGTTTTTCCCCCATGATAGGGTGATTTTCGACAAAATCCTGGACAATAGGCTGATTTTACCTCCTCTTTCTTGTAGAATATATTGGAAAAAATAATTGTTTGAGGAGGTTTGTATTTTCATTTTACTTCATAGGCAATGCAAACGACAGATGATGTTATAAAAAGCATAAGTGAAGTGGATGGACATGCTAATTTCCTACAAAAATTATATGTAAATATCTGTCAGTTTTTTATCAAAAGAAGAGAAAATGCAGAACAGGCCAGAATGTTTGAAAAAATAAATCACCTTTCGTGGATTAAACGTCTTAGATTTATCAAAGCTAGAAAAATAATAGATAACCTTTACGCACAACATCTCCAAGATTTACAAAAAGCTGCAAAATATCGAAAAATATGCGTCGCATTTCTAGTCAATGAAGTGGCAAAATGGTACGGTGGAGCCCTCTATGATTTATTTGAAAATAGCAATCATTTTGAGCCATTGATACTGGTGACGAAAAAAATAACATGCTATGATACCACCGAAGAATTTAATGCAACCTTTTCATTTTTCAAAAATGCTGGTATGCGCGTAGAATGTGTCTACGATGCCACAAATAGTAAATTTTTGGACTTAAAAATTTTCGATCCCAACATTGTTTTCTACGGACAGCCGTGGGGAATTGAACATATTCAGAGCATAGGCAAGGTTGCAAATTTTGCTCTAACATGTTATACACCTTATTGTTTCCACATGATGTCCAGTGAATATGACTATTTGGAATTGTTTCATAGGTTTCTCTGGAAATATTTTGTTGAATCGCCATGGCATTTGGAATCATATAAAAACAGGTTTAAAGCAGACAATTGCGTAAGTTCTGGCAGTTTGCATTTGGATGGATATTTTTCAAAAAAAATGCCCCATATGGGTTTTTGGAAAGATACACTTTCGACTAAAAAAAGAATAATTTATGCACCACATTTTACGTTCACAACACAACACCAGGTGGCAACATTTCCACAGAATGGGCGGTTTATGCTGAATTTAGCCAGCATGTATCCCCAAACAACGTGGGTGGTGAAACCACATCCAAGTTTTGATTATAGCGTTGTCGTAGATGGTATTATGACACGACAGGAACTCGATGCATACTATGCCGAATGGGAAAAATATGGAACGGTGGTTAAAGGAGGAAATTATTTCGATTTATTCAAGACTTCGGATTGCCTAATAACCGATTGCATTTCTTTTTTAGCAGACTATTTTCCGAGCGGTAAACCCGTATTTCACCTAAGGAGAAGTGATCAATTGCGAAAATTTAATGATTTTGGTAAAGATATCATTGGCACATACTATCAAATTCATAGCAATGCCGAACTTGAAAAACTGTTTTCGCGAGTAATAATAGGGGGTGATGATTTTATGGCTTCCAAACGATTAAAACAAATGGCAAAGCTGGAATTGATGTCCAATAAAACGGCCAGCAAATGCGTGTTTGACCATTTACAGAAAGAGCTAGAAATCGCATGAAGGCCTACGCGATATTGTTAGCATCAGGCATTGGTGAACGTACCGGAAGCGACTTGCCCAAACAATTTTTGAAAATCTCCGGTAGGACAATTTTAGAACATTCGATTGAAGTTTTCGAACGCAACGGTTCTATCGATGAAATAATTGTAGTTATAAATGGTCAGTATGTTGATTTCTGCCAAAAAATTTTAGATCAAAATAGTTTTAAAAAAATCGGCAAAATTTTAGTCGGAGGAAAGACGCGACAAAAGAGTTCTCACATTGGCATTAGCTCAATCGTTGAAGATGAAGCAAAAGTTTTGATCCATGACGCCGTTCGCCCACTGATTTCCGACCAAATAATCAATGACTGTGTTGCTGCCCTTGACAAGCATGATGCCATAGACGTTGCCATTCCAACGGCTGATACGATCATAAGGGTCAACAACGACATGATAGTCGAAGACATTCTCCCCCGTCAATTTCTCATGAGAGGTCAAACTCCGCAAGCATTCAAATTAGGAATAATAAAACGTGCCCATTCCTTGGCAATCGAATCATCCAATCTGAAATTCACCGACGATTGTGGATTGGTAAAAATGTTTAACCTCGCCGAAATTCATATAATTAAGGGTGAAGAAAGTAACATAAAAATTACATACCCCATTGATCTTTTTGTTGCCGACAAATTATTTCAAATAAAACATTTACCATCGATCGATTCTGATTTAATACAACTGCAAAATAAGGTACTGGTGATTTTTGGAAGTAGCCGCGGCATTGGCAAAGCTATCGCTGATTTGGCGCAGCAATATGGGGCAAAAACCTATGGCTTTTCTAGGGCAAATGGGACTGATGTACGTGATATGTCATCCATCCAACGAGCATTGAAAGAGGTTGTCTCTAGGGAGCGGTGTGTGAATTTTATCATCAACACCGCAGGTATTTTAAAACTTGGGAACTTGAATGATAAACCCATGCCCGAGGTTCGGGATGAAATTGAAACCAATTACATTGGATGTATAAATGTTGCCCGCGCTTCCCATGATTACCTCAAGCGGTCCAAGGGAGCATTGTTGTTTTTTACATCCAGCTCCCATACCAGAGGTCGCGCTTCCTATTCAATTTATTCTTCGACAAAAGCTGCCATTGTTAATTTAGCCCAGGCTCTGTCGGAAGAATGGACCTCGGATGGTATTCGAATAAACATCATAAACCCAGCAAGGACATCTACACCAATGCGCCTGTCTAATTTTGGAGAAGAACCTCCCGAAACTCTGTTATCCCCGCAATTTGTGGCAGAAAAAGCTCTCCGTGCATTGCTGCAGGATTATACTGGCCAAGTCATAGATTGTACCAAAAATGAATTACCATATTTTTGAAAAAGCATATGGACCGGGCGAAATGCTCCGTTCCATGTAAACCTCCCAACGTATATTTGTGAAATCATTGGGCCTGCTATACTTATTTTACTTAACAAAGGCACAGGAAAGCCAAATGGTTACAACAAAATTTAAATGGTCAAGAGAAAAATATTGACAATATTGACAAATGGGAGAAGAGTATTTTCAATACTTCTTCGCATAATTAAGCGAAGGAGAGAAAATGAGTTTTTTGGAAACTTTGGAAGTGGTTTTGGTAGACTATCTTGGTTTCCACTGAGTAGAAATATGGGAAGTTTTGGAAACGGAAGAACGATAGTAGGAGGAAATCTAGGTCTCGTTGGTTCTGAGGTAGCCCATGGGTCCTTGCTGTATGTAGCCCAGCCGAGCCTTGTGAGCACACTACTGAACACAGGGGTTGGCATGCCCAATCCCATGGGTTGCGTGGCGCCATCTTCGGCCATGGTGGGTAGCGGTCTATCGCTGTCTTTTTATCTGCATAAGGAAATAGAGTGTAACAAAGGTGACAAAGCTTGGGCCATCGATCCAGTGACAGGTAAAGTTCTCGACAAAAAGGGCCATTTGTTAAAGTAAAAAGCAATACAAAGAGGTTAGAATTAAAATGGAAGTATTATAGAGATATGGATGGAGTTTGTGTGTCATATGCGAGGACATAAATGAAAATGCATACATAATGAATGAAAATGGATATTTTCAGATAGAAGATCCTGAGTTCCATTGGCTCAATAAATTTACTCCAGAAGGAGGAATTATAGGGTTTTTGGATCCTGTGACAAAAGACTTCATCCGAGCAACAAATCCAGAAGAAATAGTCCATTGGGATAAATGGTTCGATATCAGGCTTGCAGGATAGTATGAAATTTGATACCGCTGAACGAGCAATGAATTTTCTTACACAGTTGACAGATATATTGGTAGATTGCGTGGATGATCAAAATCGAAAGGACAGTATTTATAGTATTGTTGATTTATTTTTTGCAGGCTTAAAAGAAAAACCAAAAAATTGACGTCGTTTAATTATACAGTTATACAGGATAGAATGTAGAACGATTTTTAACGATTCTCTGGAGAATTAGTTGTGAAATTTCTCGATTCTATACTCATTTCACTTAACACTTAACAAAGGCGCACTGAAGAGCGGAAAAGAAGGAAGGAGAAGTTGGCAAAATATAGCAAAGCATCTTTTTTAGATGAGCCCAGAATTTCTCAATGGGGTTTAGGTCTGAGAATAGGGAGGAA
>JAITAS010000057.1 GCA_031284015.1 Puniceicoccales bacterium
CTTTTACTCCGTTGATTTTGGCATATTCTATCACCTTGACACTCAAATCTTTCCAGTAATACATTTCTTCTTTGCTTTCCAACTCTTCTTTCGGCCATTGTCATGAAGATTAACTATAGTCTTTCATTGTTTTAGGGTAAAAAAGATTAGGATAATATAAGAAAAGAAGATAGCAAACAGCAGCAAGGAGATTTCAATTCTGCGGTGCATGGTGTGTGGAATGGTTTGATCAATTTGCCAAATTCTGTGTATGCCTTATAAAATATTTCAATCCGTTCTCGCGGAGGAAGTTCTGCAACTTTTTCCAAAAACAACACAAGTGTCGGTCGAACATTATCAGACCCTGTAAAACAAAAAGAGTAAGTTAATGCAAAGGCATCTTCCGATTTAGGATTGCCTCTTTAGTTTTGAGCAATGTTAATAACTCGGGATGCCAACGCACAATATACAGGTCACTGCCAGCCAGTCGTGCCATGCCAAGTAGAGTATCTAGTCTTTTGACGGAAGATTCTTTCTCTGTGAAAGTGATCCCATGCTTCTTCCCTTTAAATTCTAACAAACCTCCGTTAAACGATATGGCCACATACCATGACCTACCACCAAATCGTTTCTTTTTACGGTGTATGAGAATATAGTCTGAATCTCGCATAAGACTCAAAGCAAATTTCTTCTCCTTTAGAGAATATTCTCTTCTGGTATCAAATATAAACAGTTTTTCCCCACTCATGTTTATGTCATAGAGCTCACGAAACAAGGTACCGTTTGACACAAAATATAAAAAACCAAACCCATCAAATCCTCGCAGTTCGTAATTTCCATTTTGTAAACTATTACCTTGTTTTTCGCTGAAGAAGTACATATTATCCAGATTGATTCTTTCGAAATTGCTTGCCCCGCCACAGTATGGAATTTTTTCACTTATGCACCTATAGCATATTTTTCGAAACTTTTGTAGGGTAAATGGAAGACGTTTGTGGCACAACGCTACATCCCAAAATTTACCCTTCACTTGCTCCATGGAATTTCTGATAAAATTCGCATGGACAAACCCTCTGCCCTTAACTGTTTCGCTTACGCAATATTCGACTTCAACATGTCCGTTCTCGAACATTTCGATGATTTGGAGCGTGGATGCTGGAAGTAGCACGATGTCGAGTCCTTCGCAATAGCTTCCTTTGGGGCCACTTTTATATGTCAAATTAAAAACATTATTATTGAAAACCGGAACATAGTGATTTTCTTTTATTCGAAAAATACTCCCCACCGTTATGTCACCGAAACAATAACTCTGGGAAAAAATGGCGAGCGAAACTAAGACTAGAGAAAATGTAATTATTTTTGATTTTCTCATAAAGGCAGGGCTCATTGGGGAATAGCAAACGAAAGTTTGATTAAAACAAAACATTTTGTCAAGATTTTTGGTGGAAGATTTAAATATTTTTTTGTATGTCAAGTACAAAAAAAGCATTACTAATTCCTCATACGGCCATGGCCACATTTTAACATTAGCTAATGTATTTAGGAATATAAATTAATGGTTGCAAAGGTACGCAGATGGCAGAATAAGCAATGGAAGTAGGGCAATTTTTTGACCAAGGAAATTTTTAAATTTACTAACCATGGTTTTAAGGGTCGGACATCTTGCTTTTTTACTTTTATTTGGCAATTGGCATACTTGCCATCTTCGTGTTTCCAATTGACTTTTATATATATGGCAGTTGTATACTTTCCATTGGAATTTCTCAGGAGGTTCACTTCCTTGTCCGGAAGTTATTTTCGTGAAAAAAAGATTTTTGATAATATGCCTGGAATTGCTGAGTGGAGAGTAGAAAGTGAAGGGGTTGCCATCATTTCCATTGCCGGTACATGGAGCATATACGAAAAACATCCCCATGCTGAGGAATTTATTGAGACAATAGTATCGAAATCTTCCATTCAAAGAATCGATCTAACGTTCGTTGATTTAAAAGGCTGGGATTCTGTTTTGATCAACTTTTTAATACGCATTTTAACTATTTGCGAATCTAACAATTTAGCTGTGAATGGGGACAACATCCCAATCGGTATACGCAGACTAATAGAATTATCCAAAACTTCTCCAGTTAGAAGTACGTTGCCAACTAGTAAAAAAAAATCCACGATTTTTGAATTTGCCGGAGGGGCTGGATTACTAATTTTCCTGAGCCTAAAAAATTTCCTCGGTTTTATGGGAAAATTGCATGGAGGAATAATATCTTTCATTAGAGGTAAAGTAAAAATTCGAGGCCAAGAATTTGCCGTAATGTTACAAGATGTTGGGGTAAAAGCATTACCCATCGTTGCCCTGATAAGTTTTCTAGTAGGTCTCATAATAGCATTTGTTAGCGTTTTACAGCTATCACAATTCGGAGCGAATATTTATGTGGCAGATCTTGTTGGCATTTCCATGATGCGAGAGATGGGGAGCATTATGACTGGCATTATTATGTCGGGCCGTACGGGAGCAGCGTTTGCTGCGACCATAGGCACAATGGTGGTCAACGATGAGGTCGACGCATTACAAACGGCGGGATTTTCCAGCATAGACTTTCTTGTTTTGCCACGAGTTCTAGCATTAACGTTAATGATGCCATTACTATGTGCATTTTCCTCCTTCATAGGGATAACGGGAGGGGCATGTGCTACTATGTTTTCAACGAGTTTGACCATTGCTCAGTACTGTATACAAACTGCACATGCCGTTTGCCTAAATGATTTTTTTGTTGGGATAATTAAAAGTTGTTTCTTTGGTTTTTTGGTCGCAACAATCGGGTGTCAAAAAGGTCTTCAGTGTGAACGTAGTGCGGAGGACGTTGGGATAACAACAACAACTGCCGTCGTGACAAGCATTACAGCCATAATCATAATGGATGCAATTTTTGCAGTAGTATTTTCTTGGTTTGGAATATAATGGTGATCAAAATATCAGTTAAAAATTTAAACATGTCCTATGGTAATTATGTCGTCATGAACGATCTTTCATTTGACGTGCAACAGGGAGAAATTTTCTTGATAGTTGGCCAGAGTGGGTGTGGTAAAAGTACACTATTAAGATACTTACTTGGCCTCAAACGGGTTGGTCGTCATAAAATTTTCTACGATGGTACAGACATGAATTCCATGGTCAATGTCCCTGGTTTTTACGGGAAAAAAATAGGGGTACTCTACCAAGGAGGAGCGTTGTGGAGTTCCATGACTTTGGCAGAAAATGTGGCATTGCCATTGGAAACATATACACCCCTAAGCAAAAAAGAAATCGAAGAAATTGTTGCTTTGAAACTATCATTGGTTGGACTCAAAGGATTTGAAGACTTTTATCCATCACAGATTTCTGGAGGCATGCAAAAACGTGCCGGTTTAGCAAGGGCAATGGCTCTTGATCCTGAAATATTGTTTTTTGATGAACCTTCAGCAGGACTTGATTCTGTCTCCGCAAAGCGACTGGACGATTTAATCTTGGAACTTAAGGAAAGCCTTGGGGTTACCATTGTAATTGTTACCCATGACCTGGCAAGTATTTTCGCAATCGGAACTCGAGTTGTCTACTTAGACGTTGAATCAAAAACAATTACAGCAATGGGGACTCCCCACGAACTTTTGGCATCCTCGAATGATCCAAATGTGATAGCTTTCTTGTCAAGGGGAACAAAAGCTGTCTAGGAATTGTCGTCGGATAAAATGCAAAGCATGAAAACAATAAATACAGGGGAGTCGGAACATATCCTATGGCGCCATAGGAAGTGCTTGAGTTAGTAGACGTTGGAAAGGTAAAAGGAAAATTCAACGGCAGTAAGGTAGTGATGCTCATTGGAGACAAAATACTTGACAAAGCTTTTTACTTGAAATAGGTAAATTATCAAATGATAGTGTTGAATCCAGTTGTTATATCGGTTTCTCTTGTGTTGATAATGTGTGTGTCGCGTATCAACGTTGTAATAGCATTAACTACGGGTTCGATAGTTTGCGGGGTACTTGGTGGGGTGTCTTTGAAAGATACCATTGATGTTTTTTCTCAGGGGCTTGGAGGTGGAGCAAAAATTGCACTAAGCTATGCGCTCTTGGGAGTGTTTGCGTCGGCCATTGCTCACTCGGGACTTTCGAAATTTTTAATGGCTGGAATAGCACGTCTATTACACCTAGGTTCAAACGAATGGGGAGTGCAAACTATGGTTACTAGAGCTAGTAACCACGCTAAGATGGTGCTATTTTTGGCCATAGGTTGCATATCCGTCATCAGTGAAAATATTGTTCCCGTCCACATTGCATTTATTCCCATATTGATTCCACCGTTGCTGAGTGTTTTTAATGAATTGCGTGTCGACCGTCGCTCTATTGCCTGTATAATTGTGTTTGGAGTGGTAGCTGCCTATTTGGTCATTCCGATGGGATTTGGTGAAATTTTTCTGGTAAATATACTTTCCCATTACCTAAAGATTAATGGTTTGGATATGCCGTTATCTGAAATAATTCACGCATTACTTTTCCCGGTTATTGGTATGGGCATTGGATTAATTTTGGCACTGCTTAGGTATAATGGACAAAGAACCTATGAAACATTGGCCGTAAAAGATTCTGAAAAACTGGATCACATTACCAAGAAAGATCTTATAATATCCTGCTGTTCTGTCGTGATGGTTTTTATTGTACAATTAATTACCAGAGATATTGTCTTGGGTGCATTGACTGGATTTTTGTGTTTATTGCTTGGTGGCGTTGTAAGACAACGGGAAGCCGAAGATGTTGTTACCAACGGATTTAAAATGATGGCAATGATTTCTTTTACGATGCTTGCTGCCGCTGGATTTGCCCATGTTTTACGTTCATCGGGTGGTATTAACGAAATTGTAAATCACCTGACTGTTTATGCATCCAACGGCAAAGCTTTTACTTCATTTGGCATGTTATTGGTTGGATTTTTGATATCCGTTGGCATCGGATCATCATTTTCTACAGTTCCAATCGTTGCTAGTATATATGTTCCTCTAGGACTCAAGCTTGGGTTTAGCCCAGCGGCGATTGCCATAATAATCGCAGCATCTGGAGCTACCGGAGATGCAGGGTCTCCCGCTTCGGATTCAATACTTGGGGCAACAAGTGGTTTGAATGCAGATGGCCAGCATTCTTTAGTTCGTGATACGGCGATTCCTGCTTTGACGTACTTAGCCATTCCGGCATTTATTTTTGGCTGGATAGCATCGCTGTTGGTTTAATTGTGGCTGCCCAATGGTTAATGCCCAATTGCCCTTAAATTTTTATAAAAAATAGTCAGGGGTATCTTTGGAGCAAATTTTAGGTGATGGCCAAGCGTTTGTATTTGAATACACGATAAGTACACGATAAAATGCACAAGTTTTCTATTGCAAAAGTGTGGTTGACAATCTATCTTTGCTCGATTCATGTGTTGGTATTGGTATATTATTACCATTGTTATTTCCTATTTTGTGGGTTCGTTGTCATTTGGAGCATTCTTAGCACAAATTAATAAAGTTGATATTTTTTCGATCGGTAGTGGTAACTCTGGGGCGACTAACGTAAAACGTGTCCTTGGGAGTCGTGCTGGTATTTTGGTTTTTATATTGGATTTTTTAAAGGGGTATATCCCCACACTCATAATTGTAAAAAATTTTCCCGGGGAGGACCATTTAAACATTCGCCTGGCGATATTTGGATTAATTGGAATCCTGTTGGGACATGGTTTTTCAATTTTTTACAAATTTCGTGGAGGAAAGGGTATTTCTTCTACCATGGGAGGACTTTTATCCATCATGCCAAATACGCTAGTCATAGGAATATTTCTCTGGTTGGTAATTTTCTATGCGACTAGAATTGTTTCCATGGCATCCCTATGTTTTACCGCTAGTACGATACTAACATCATATTTGTTTGCATATCCCAAAGATTGTGTCATATGTGCAGCTATTATTAATGTAATTGTTTTTTGGCAGCATAGAACAAACATTGTCAGATTGATAAATGGCACGGAATATAAATTCACAAAAAAATCGTAATGGTAAGAATCGTTCAGAAATATGGCGGCACATCGGTGAAAGACATTGATTGTATTCTTTCGGTGGCGAACAAAATCAAAGAATTTTATGTCCAGGGCAATGAAATGATAGTTGTGGTCTCCGCTCGTGCTGGAGTTACCGATAGACTGATCGCGGATGCAAAAAAATTATCCGTCACTCCGAATGGTAGAGAACTCGATGTTTTGCTTTGTACCGGAGAGCAGGAAACAGTTGCGCTTTTATCAATTGCCCTCGATGCTATCGGAGTTCAAGCTACTTCCATGTTGGCTTTTCAAATTGGTTTGCAAACTTGTTCATCCCATGGTAATGCTAGAATAAAAAATATTCACGGAGCAAATGTCGAAAAATTATTAGTAGAAAAAAATGTCGTAATCGTTGCTGGTTTTCAGGGAATTTCGGAGGATGGCGATTTGACAACCATAGGACGCGGAGGATCGGACTTAACGGCATTAGCATTGGCTCATAGGTTTCACGCAGATAGGTGTGAGATATATACTGATGTAAATGGTGTCTATACCGGTAACCCAAGGATCATTCAAAACGCTAAGTTAATAGAAGAAATAGATTTCGAATCTCTACTGTGGCTATCTTTTTTTGATAACAAAATTATGCAAGATCGGTCCATCGCATTTGCTCAAAAAAACGATATTTCATTTACAATTTCCCATACACTCGGAAATTCTACAGGGACAAGGGTCACAACAACAACAAAGCATTACGAATCTTGTATTGTAGGTATCACAAGCAAAACTAACCTTTGCTTGGTTTCGTGCAAATCTAATGAGGACGTCATATGTAAAATTTTAACATTTTTTGAAGACCATGGCGTAGCGATAGGTTTTGTAAAACATAGGCATTTCGATGGCGACACATTTTTCGATGAAATTTCATTGGACATGTTGGATTTTGCAAGCCTTAGTGGTAAATTTAGTGAAAAATTTCGACCGTATTTCCTAGATCTGCATACGGTGGAAAACTTGTCACGCATTGATATCGTTGGAACCAATATGCAGTCTAATCCTAAAATATTCCAAATTTTTGACATTATTCCACAACAGGACATTCTTCGTTCTGAATACGGCAAGCATGGGCTGTCGTTCCTGATCAAACCTGAGAATTATAAAAATCTGTTGAATCAGATACACGACTTAGTATTTTGAACGCGAAAATTTTGGACAGTTGTTTTACCCCGCAGAAATTGTTTTTATTCAAAAACATATGTTTTAAATGTGAAATTTTGTTGTAATTTGCGAGTAATTTTACAATATCTCCTGTCAATGAATCTTGAATCAAAAAAGTTAGATCAGGCTGCCAAGGTAGCTAATGTAGAATCCACCGATACTAAAAAATCGAAATCATCCTTTGCGGGAAGAACATTTGGCACGGGAGCCGGTAATAAGACATTTAAGACCAGAGAGGTTATGTCTGCAACGGACAATAAAAAATCGATCATCGAAACAGAAAGCTCTGTAGATTCTGCACCCCAAGCATAGGGTGAAATTGTTTTGCCTTTTGCAAAAGGCAACTTTTGTCTTGCCAAAGTGCACGTTATGATTTTTCTCTGAAAAAAAGATGTGGTCGTTTTTTTCATTTTTATTGACTTTTATTTTGGTTTGCACCAGTTTTTTTACAATTCTGGTTATTTTAACGCAAAGGCCTTCGGCCAACAGCGGTATGGGGTCTTCCCTAGGTGGAGGGGTTGTGGAATCGGCTTTTGGTAGCGATACGACAAAGGTTCTAACGAAGTGGACCATAGGAGGAATTGTTACTTTTTTTATTGTAGCGCTTTCTTTGTCAATGATGCAAATATACGCTAATTCTCATGGGCAAGCTAAAATTAATGGCATCGACCTGAAAAGTATCATCGTCGATGATGAAAATCAAAGCCAATGAAGCTTTCACAATGGACATTCTGTTTTTGGTTCTTGTTGGTACAATCCCTATGGCAAGATTGTGCCCTATATGGATATGGAGGGGAGTTTCACAAACTGCATAACCTTTCTACTAAAAAAGCGGAAGAGTTTTCGAAAAATGTCCGAAAAAATTTTAAGCATGGCAATTTAAACTTAATGGTAAAAATTAAGCTCTATGAGCCACTAAAAAGTAATAACAAAAAATTTGGTGAAATTTTCTATGTAAATTCTTCAAAAAAGCGAACCTTTAGGGTGGTCTTTGAGGACAAGGAGTATGATTTTACTTTTTCCCAGGATCAAGCTATAAAAAATTCTGCCGATGACATTTTTCACACTAATGCGTCATTTTTTGACGATTTGCTTCTAACTCCGCAAGACTTATTTCTTAGTTTTTCATGGGATGATTCCTATGAATATTTCGGTGCAGCAAAAGTTGCAGGACGGCCAGTTCAGCAATTCATTCGCTATGAAAAAAATTCCATTAATGGCATTCAATATTCAAGCGTAAAAGTATCCATCGATGCAAAATATATGATCATCCTACGGATAGATTTTTTAAACGATGTTTTAATGCCGGTCAGACAGCTATTAATTCGCTCTTTTAAAGATTTTGCTGGAATTTGGATGCCGAAGATTATCGAAATTATAGATTTCCAACATCATAGGCACGCTAAGCTAGAAGTACTGTCCGTCGAAACAAAGATTTAATGTTGTTTTTCATAAAGTTTTTATTTAAAACTTTAAAAAGAGTAATTTAATTTACTTCCATCTTGAAGTATGAACATTCTAAGTATATGCATTACCTGTCTGCTAGCTTGCTGCTATTGTTTAGGTTTAGACCATGTCTCAGTGCAAGATGGAGAACAAACAATCGTATATTCCTTAGCAAAAGACGATTCCATAAATTTCGATGGCATATTTTTAATGTCATCGGAGCTAAACACTGCCCATGAAAATGCTCTTGGCGTCTTAAATAAAACATGTGCAATAGAGGACTTAAAAAATTCCATTTCAAAAATCGAAACATTAGGCCAAAAAATACCAAGTATTGGCTCTGAGGATATTAATAATTTTGTGCAGACCTTACATTCTCTTGTGGAGCATGTATTTGATATGAATCAGCAAGAATTACAAAACATAGAAACTTCTTTAAATTTTTTATACAATAACATTGCTCAAAGGTTAAACAATTATATTAGTTCGCACTAAATTACGTATATTGTAGGAAAGTATGAATGAGCTTAATGCAAATAGTTTCGATAAAGCCCTAAGTCAGTCAGGTATTGTTGTGGTTGATTTTTGGGCTCCATGGTGTGGCCCATGTCGTGCTTTGGCACCTATCCTTACACAAGTGGCAGAAGAGATTCCTTCCAATGCAACGATTGCAAAAGTAAACGTTGACGAATGCCCAGAATTAGCCCAAAGGTTCGGAATCCAATCGATTCCAACCATAATTTTTTTCAAAAACGGGAAGGAAACAAGCCGAACAGTAGGAATGAAAACAAAAGCAGATATATTGGCAGCTATTAACTCTCTATGAGACTTTTCATTTTACATGGGAATGGCAAAGCTGGCGTTAACAAACAGTCAAGGCATCCAGAACTTTTTTCACTAAAACATTACTTTTACCACAGGTTGTAAATAAAATCATAAATTCTATCGGCAAGCTTACTTGTGAGCTTGGGTATCGCTTGATATTGGGATGCTTGGAAGTCGTTATTTAATACATGGCACTCCACAGCCTCGACTATTGAAAAATCCGTAAAATAAACTTTTCCCGTTTCGCTATTACTCAGTGTACAAACTACGGCCATTCTTACGTCAAATGATTTCGCACGAATTGTGTCATTGTCACTGGTCGTTGCGGTAGATTGTCCAAAGTCTACGATGGTAATTTCCAGGATACCAGCATTTTCTGGAGACGAGACGACTTCCAGTCCCGGATGGGTAGCCAGTTTTTTGCGGATCTGTTTCGTCAATAATTCCTGTGCTTGTGGAGCAAATGAATCGTTTTTAATTGGAGCAACGTAGATTTTATCAAATTCTAAAGGCGCATTGCGCTCTGAAAAATAACTTATACATCCTGCGGATAACATTAGCATGATCAAATAAACTGATAGGTGAAATTTTTTCATCGCAATCCTTTTATAGTTTTTTAAGCGAGCATTTCCACATTATTTTTCTAACGGCTAGAATTCCTTATTTGGACCAATTTTTATAAAGCTTTCAGCAGGCTTGATCTTGCTATCTACACTTTCTAAGAGGACTTCCTCTTCGAAATTGTCATCGGTATTTATTTGTATTAAGTCGTTTTGAAAATCAAAGCTGTTTTCGGGCGTATCTTTTGGTGGTAAATTAGCCAGTTGATCATCGGTAGAACGCTGGCACTTGCCAAACAAAAAGTCTATGGGGGTTGCTTTCGGCAAATTCCCTGCTCTTATATATTCTATCTTTTTTCTGGCACTATGTGCTATCTCAGAATCTGGAAGAAAATGTATCATTTTGTTATACATGATAATGGCAGCCTTTCCATTGTTTTTAGCGTTAAAATAAAAATCTCCGATGAACAATTTACTTTCGGCGAGCCTAGTTTTCATAAGATCATAGGTCGCTCGAGCTCTGGCAGCATCTTCATGGTTTGGGTAAAGGGTCAAAAAATCTTCATAATAATTTATCGCCAATTTTGTTGCTCCTTGGTCGTAGAAGGGACTTTTAGTCATTTTAGCATAGATATCAGCTAGTTTCAGATAGGCCTCGGGGGTATACTCCGAATATGGGAATTCGTCTATTAGCTGTTCAAAAGCCGCAATGGCATCCAATGGATGATCTTTACTAATGGCGAAATTCCCAATGTGTATCAATGCTAAAGGAGCAATCTCGCTAAAGGGAGCATCTGCTATGATTTTTTTGTAAAAATTGATGGATGATTGATAATCTTTAAATCCAGGAATAAGTCCAAAATATTTTGGCCGTTCCCCGCTTTTTAACAACCGTGCAATTTCAAATTTTTCATGCAAAACATCGTTAAAATGGGGATATTCTGGATATTTTTTTGTTATGATGGTGAATGCCTTAAATGCATCATTGAACTGCTTTTTACTCATCTTTATTTTCCCGATTTGATGATATGCCTCAGGGGCAAAGATGGTATTGGGAAATTTTTTACATACGTTTTTATATCCCGTTAGTGCAATACTGATATGCCCGTCTTCTTGAAATTCTCGGGCATCATTCATAAGCTGTAAAGCCTCCGAAGGCTCCTTGTGAAACTTAGAAGCTATATCAGGAGTTGGTTGCCACCCCGATTCCCGTGTCCAGATTAAATCTGCATTTAGATACGTTAAACTTAAAATAACTGTTAGAAATGTAATATATTTTCGCATGAATGCCTCAAAACTTTAATATTGCTGCTCCCCAAGTCAATCCCGCTCCGAAACTTACCGTTAAGATTTTAGATCCCTTCATAATTTTGTTACCCTTTATCAAACTATCTATGGCGATTATGCATGAAGATGCCGACGTATTGCCATATTTGTCTATGGTCACACAAACTTTTTCAGAAGGAACTCCAAGGCGTTCTCTAATGGCATCTATGATTCGCCAATTGGCCTGGTGGGTAACGACAAAATCTATGTCATTGGCAGACATACCATTTTTTTCTAAAATTTCCTGGGCACAATTTCCCATTAGCTTTACAGCCTCTCGAAAAACATCACGCCCAGACATTTTTAGAAAATGTTTTCGCTCGTTTACACTTTCCCTACTTGTGGGTTCTCTTGAGCCTCCTGCGGGTAGTATCAGTATTTCAGAATGTTCACCATCGGCTCCCAACAAAACATCAATGATGGAATTTTCCTCTTCATTTTCAGTAGCCGAAAGAACAATCGCCCCAGCCCCATCACCAAAAAGTATGCAGGTGGAACGATCTTGCCAATCCGTTACCGCTGATAATTTATCACCGCAGACCAATAAAATGTTTTTATAGCTTTGAAGGCCTATTAACGACCGTGCGATTTCAATGCCATACTGTAACCCCGAACAGGCTACGTTATAGTCAAAACAAGGAATATCCTTTAGTCCTAATTTTCTCTGAATAAATACAGAAGTAGCGGGAAATGCTACGTCGGATGTTATTGTTCCCGTCAAAATTAAGTCGATATCATCCGCAGCAATTTTGGCATTTTCTATTGCCCTGCGAGCTGCGCACACGCACAAATCAGATGTCGTCTGATCAGCTGCAGCTATTCTCCTTTCTCGAATGCCAGTTCTTGTTTGGATCCATTCATCAGTTGTGTCGACGATTTTGCACAAATCATCATTGGTAACTATCTTTTCTGGGACATAGGCACCAATTCCCAATATTTTTGTAAATAGTTTTCTATTTTTCATTTTACTTATCTTTTTTGTACTACCTACTCGATGAGTAAATTAATCTTTTCGATCCTATTATTTAAAAATTGTTCACCGTTCATTTTGGACAATCTGAATGTCAGTCGCAAAGCATGAGCAACCGCTTCTACGGAACTTGAACCATGTGCTTTTACAACGATCCCATTGAGTCCAAGCAATGGCGCACCACCATACTTATCAGCTGTTAAATCTCTTTTCATTGCCCTAAAAGCTCCACTTGCAAGAAATGCTCCTAGCATGCGCAATAGATTCTTTTTCATCTCAGCTTTGATATAATTTTTTATCGTCCCGGCTAAAGATTCAATAGCCTTCAACAAAATGTTTCCAACGAATCCATCGCAAATTACCACATCAATTTCTCCGCCAAACAATTGAAACCCTTCTATGAGTCCACAGTATCGAATTTCTCCATTGATTTTTTTAAGCATTTCGTGGGCAGTACAGATGGTTTCGCTGCCCTTCCCCTCTTCGGTCCCAATCGTTAGTAGTCCCACACGTGGATCTTTTTGCGGGTCAATAGCAGCCTTATAGTACAATGTTCCAAGAAGGGCATTGTGGACTAGGCTTTTGGCAGATGTTGCGGGATTTGCTCCAACGTCAACTAGTACAAAGTGATTCGTTGGGGCCGGAATAACAGTGGCCAATGCTGGCCGATCAATCCCGGGCATTACGCCTAGTTTCAACGTCCCTCCTGCGACGAGGCAGCCAGTGTTCCCACAACTTAATATACCTGCAACTTGCTTTTCCCTTAAAAGATCAACCGCCCTAAACATAGAAGAATCCTTTTTGTTCTTCAGTGCATGCATTGGTTTTTCTGCCATATCTATGGCTTGGGAAGCGTTGTAAATTTTCACATCCTTGTGGCGAAAAGTGGCTTTACATCGAAGAATCTGTTCCTGTATGGCTGCTTCATTGCCGACCAAGACCAGCTCTCCAATTTCACTTGGAAACAACTTAACAGCGAACTCTATCCCTTTTATCATCAAGGGAATACCTCCATCTCCACCCATAACATCAACGGCAATTATTTGTTTGTCGGAATTCATATGCATGTTATGCGTTTTGTCTGGAAATCAATATCATTAATCCTTTGTGTCAATGATCTGTCTCCCGCGATACATTCCTGTTTCTGGATTAACATGATGCGCATTAAACAAATTGCCCGTTGTCGGATCCCTGGCTAACTCTGGCCCAGAGAATATGTTTGCTCCACGGCGTTTTCTGCTACGCTGTTTTGACTGTTTACGTTTTGGCTGACCCATTTTTTACTCTCTTAAATTTTTAAAATTTTATTAAACAGCCCCATTCACATTTGTCAATAGGGCATAAGATTACATATTTTCGTTACGAACGCGCAAATAATTGGCAAACTTTGCAGCCTTTGTTTTGCGACGGCGTTTGGCGCATGGCTTTTCAAAGTATTGCCTTTCCCTGACTTCACGAATAATACCTTCTCGATCTAGACGCTTTTTCAAACGGCGCAATGCCTTATCAATCGTTTCACCCTTACGAACTTGTACTGTTACTGCCATAAAACTCACCTCCTTCTGCACACCATGGTGGGAAATACTGGATTCGAACCAGTGACCCCCAGCGTGTCATGCTGATGCTCTAACCAACTGAGCTAATTCCCCCATACGAGGATTTGATTACACAAAGCATAATACCCAACAAGGCAAGTTTTTTCGACACATTTTTACCGTCTATTACAAATTTGGAGAACTTCTTAGATAACCAAGGTGTCCGCTACCTTTTCCCATATCCCTTAGGTAAAAATCCTATAGCTCCAAATATTGTGCGATTTTTTCAGCTATATTTCTAAAAGCTGGTAAGGAAACTGCCGATCCCCATGCTATCCCATGTTCGACTTTCGCATCATCAACGATTACGGTAATAATAATTTTTGGAGCATCGGCGGGAAAAAATCCACCATACGAAGATATATGTCGATCGTGGGAATATTGACCATTGATAATTTTTTGTCCGGTTCCACTTTTGCCACAAAATTTGATTCCATTTTTAAGTGTACCACTTTGTGGATTATGCATAATTTTCCTCATGCGAAGTGCCGTTTGGGGGGATATTACGCGCCGTCGAATGACTGGATTTATGGAAAGAATCCTTTTGTCTCCTTCCATAACATATTTAAATAAATTTGGTTTCAATAAAATCCCGTCGTTGGCTATTACCGATATGGCGCAATGAGTTTGTAAAGGAACAACGCCCACGGAATGCCCCATTGGCATACGGGTAATCGTCCATGCATCCCACTTTGATATTGGCCATAATATTCCTGGAGATTCCGCGTCGAAACCATAGCCAGCCTTTTCTCCGAAACCATAGGACTTAACGCAGTCATAAAAATTTTGTTCCCCGATGAGCATTGCCATCTGCACGGCTGCACGGTTACTTGATTTTCTAATAGCTTCGGTAAATGTCAATTTGTCAAATGGAGTATGATCTTTTGGCATTGTAACCTTCTGCCCTCGATTTGTAACACTTGCCAATGTACAATCAAAAATGCTATCCTCGTCGGCTAACCCATATTCCAATCCAAATGACATGGCAATTATCTTGAATACCGATCCTGGTTCGTAGATGTTGCAAACGGCCAAGTTTTTCATAGCCTGGAGGGGAATTTTTTCGTAACTGTTTGGGTCATAGCTCGGATGGTTTACCAATGCAAGGATTTCGCCGGTTAAGGCTTCACTAACGATCACAGAAATAGACTCGGGGGAATATTTTTCAACCAGTTGGGATACTTCGTCATATACGATTCTTTGAATATTTTTATCGATTGTTAGAACGACATCGTTCCCACCTTTGCATGGAATTTCCTTCTTCCTATAGTGAACCAGTTCCATCATTCGGCCATCCTTTTCCGATTCGATATAGCCATCTTGCCCTTGCAAATAAAAATTCATATATCTTTCTACACCACAAACGGGAACGTTTTCTTTGCTAATAAAGCCGGTTATGTGTGCCATTTCACAGCCGAATGGATATGATCTATGAGGATTTTTTATTCCGTATACTCCACTAATTTTGATCGCCCCTATTGCAGCATAGAGAGAATCGCTGTCAATTTCACCGATGGGGACCCAGCGTACTTTTCTGCTCCGGCCATTTGAAATTTCGCGCTTTTTTACGAATTTTTCCAGAATATTTTTGACGTTTATATCTAAAAGTTCGGACAGCAGAAAAATTTTTTGCAGGTCTTTTTCCAAATCGGCCACATATGGGTCTACGCCTAAGATGATCTTAGTTTTATCGCAGACCAATATTTCAAAATTTCTATCGAATATGGTCCCCCGTTTTGTCGGGATTGTAACAATTGAACTCCTGGTTTGTTCCAGCGACTTATAGTATTTCCCCCGATTGAAATAGGATAAGTCGAACAACCTCCAAACAATCACGCAAAACAATAAAACCACAACAATTGTGACAGCATAATGCCGAACATGTTTTCCTAGTGCTTCCAATTCATGGACATTTGTATGTAAAAATTAGTTCGTCGCAAGTACAATATCTTGCCATTAATTTTGGAACAAAAAACTATTTATCCTACCGATAGTAACTTCTTTGCCGAGAACACGCAGTAATCCGAATAAGCTTGGGCCGACCGTACGCCCTGATACTGCCAACCTGACACTATGAATATATTCTCCCGTGTTTACATCATGATTTGACGCTAGTTCATGGACTAAATTTTCAACGGATGTTTCGTCGATGATATCCAATAATTCAAATGCCAATTTAAATTCGCGCAAACGCGTTCGTAGATCAAACTTTGCCATTAGCTTTGCCAAAGCTTCCCGGTCATAGGTAATTTTTTCGACAAAAAAATATTCGATAAAATTTGGCAATTCAATGAACGAACGTAGTTTTTCTTGGCATATGGCTAAAACATTTCTAACGTATTGCGTATCGAATTTTTCAACGGCGACTTGACTGTTTCTTAAAACAATTAGTGCGCGATCGTAAAAATCGCCGAAAGGCAACGCTCGCAAGTATTCCGAATTAAAGAATGACATTTTCTTTTCATCAAATCTCGCATTGTTTCTGTTGACATCGCCTATATCAAATAGGCCTATGATTTCGTTCAATGGCAAAATCTCCCTATCTTCCTTTGGCGACCACCCAAGTAAGCAAAGATAGTTGCGGACAGCATCGGCAATAAAATGATTTTTTTCATAGTCTTCTATCAAGGCACCGGTATCACGCTTGCTCATTTTGCCGGAACCTTGCGATTTTAGAATCAAAGGAATGTGGGCAAACAATGGGGGCTTTACGCCAAAAGCATTGAACAGCTCAATGTGTTTGCTCGTATTAGACAGATGATCTTCTCCTCGGATAATATGTGTAATCCGCATCGAAATGTCATCGACCACATTAACCAGATGAAAAACTGGTTTGCCATTCGAACGAACAATCACAAAATCTTTTTCCTCTTCCCTAATGACATTACCGCGAATTAGATCGTGTATTACCTGTGGTTTGTGGGAAACTTTAAAGTATAGAGCTCCATCCTTTTCATAGGAAAGGCCACTTTTTTTTAAAACCTCTATATATTTCTGGTAAATATCAGACCGCTGGCTTTGAAAATATGGGCCACATTCGCCACCGACATCGGGTCCCTCATCCCAATTCAAGCCAAGCCAGTGCAAACCGTGAATCAAAACATCAAGAAACTCTTTCCTATCCCGTCCATCATCTGTGTCCTCAATGCGGAGAATAAAATTTCCCCCCGTATGTTTCGCATACAACCAATTAAATAAAGCCGTGCGAGCACTTCCAATGTGGAAGAGTCCCGTTGGGCTAGGAGCGAATCGTACTCTAACGTTGTTCATTTGAGAATCATTTGAGAAAGCTGTTCCCAATTAACCCTCCCGAACTTTCATTGCGCTTTTACCTTCCCGTTTGCGCATGTAATAGAGTTTTGAACGTAAAACTTTGCTTATACGATCAACCGTAATTTTCGAAATAAACGGCGAATTCAAATTAAATATGCGCTCTACGCCTTCACCATATGAAATTTTTCTGACCACAAATGTTTGATTGATTCCAGAACCCCGGCGAGCAATCACAATGCCAGAAAAAATCTGAATTCTTTCCTTATCTCCTTCTTTTACGATTGTGTGAACGCTTATGGCATCTCCCACCTTAAAGACATCCCGGTTGGTCTTGATCTGACTTCCGGTAACAATTTTTTCCGTTTCTTGATTCATTTTAAATCCTTATTCTTTTATTAAATCTGGCCTACGTCTTTTAGTGCGCAATGATCGCTGGGTTTGGCGCCACTTGGCGATCTCTGCGTGATTACCGGATAAAAGAACATCGGGTACTGACATTCCACGAAATTTGGCGGGACGCGTATACTGCGGAAACGACAATAATCCGTCACTAAAACTATCCTGTCCCAACGAATTGTCATCTCCCAAAACCCCTGGTATTTGGCGAATGATTGCATCCATTAAAACCGCAGACGCTAACGTACCATTTGTCAAAACATAGTCCCCAATCGAAATTTCTTTATCGACCAATGATTCCCTAACCCGCTCATCGACGCCCTCGTAATGCCCGGACAATAATATCAAGTGTTCTTCCTTGGATAAGCTTTTAGCTAAGTCAGAATTGAAAATCTTTCCGTCGGGGCATAAAAATATTACCTTGGAATGTTCGCTACGCAATGCCTCAACCGCTGCAAAAATTGGTTCCGGCTTCATAACCATACCCGAGCCACCGCCAAATGGGCTATCATCCGTTATGCTATGTTTATCCGTTGCCCAATTACGCAAATTGTGAAGACAAACCATTGCTAATTGATTTTGCATGGCACGGCCCACGATGCTACAGGACACAAACCCATTGAGCATCTCCGGAAACAATGACAGACAATCAAACTTTAACATGGTCTTACATACTTTCTATGCAGAAATTTGGGACATTCTAGCTTTTTTTATTAGGGATTTTACCGTATCCGTTGGTTTAGCTCCCACACTTACCCAATAATCCGCACGATCCAAAACCAAAGCTAACTCTGGAGTATTACCGCGAGCATTGGGATCATAATGTCCTATGGCCTCGACAAATTTTCCATCACGACGACTCGTGCTCTCTGCCACAACAATTTTATATACGGGGCGATTCCTGTTCCCCCGCCTCTGCAATCTAATTTTCAATGCCATACATTTTCAACTACAATAGAAACAAAAACTAATCCTATCACTTGTCAAGAATTGTTTACAATATGTCACCATATTCTACAAATTTTTTCTTCACAGTTTTCTTCTTCATTTGGGGTAACCGGTACAATAACAAAATCGGGACCCATACGGATTTGTTCTAATTTTTCAGACTATGATGAATAGCGAATAAAAATCTTTTTAAAGGAGACTTGGAGTCCAAGCAACAAATACACTAGACCAAGCAACAAATACACTAGAAGAAGATGAGAAATGTATAGTAAAATTTAGTTCAGTATCAACGGATTGGAAACGCACTCCCACCATTATTAGTAGTGTTGCATTTGAACAAACGAAATTTCCGACAGCGAAATCATCAGAAACTTAAAGGAAACGTAAATCTACAAAGACACAGCCTGCCGATAAACCGCCATCGGAGGAATTTGTCACCCTCCAGAAACTTAAATTTGTCACCCTCCAGAAACTTAAAACAGATTTGCAGATTTTGTGGAAAAATGAAACAGATTGCATTTTCAGCCTGCACAACTTTCCAACGATGGAAATTATTTTTTCACGGTTGTAGGCCATTTTGTTAGACAAAACCAAGAAACTGTTCGTTGTCACATTGGCATAGAAGGCAATAAATAGAGCGGGACGAATGAAGTATTGAAGTATGATAGTAGCACAAACAACAAACATATCACAAAGGAGTAATTGTTGTATTTCGCGATTTCACTGTGGATGAAGATCATCATAATACGCACTCAAGTGTATATGTAGCCAATGCAAATGACCCTAGCTCTTAGGTATTAAAGGCAACCAAATGTTTCTTAATTTTGCCCAAAAGAACGCACAACGCATCCAACTGGACATTTATACATCGATCACAACAGTTTTTTCCACATATTTTTTACCAGGATTTGCACAGTGCCCCATCTATTTGGGGTATGAGAATTTAATCTACGGTGAAAGTCAATGAAAATGTACAGTAAATTAACATTTGCGATTAGCAATATTAAAAATTGCCAAATTTTGTCCGAGCCAAATTAGGTAGTTTTTTGCCGGAATATTCGCCACAGCGTAGATGTTAACGCAAAGGAAATTCTTTCAAAAAAGGAAATTTAGTAGTTGACAATACAACGGGAGAGTGTATTGAACACTTGTATGTTTTATCGCAGGGTAGAGCAGTCTGGTAGCTTGTCAGGCTCATAACCTGAAGGTCGTTGGTTCAAATCCAACCCCTGCACCCAATACGGAAGCCGCATAACCACAGGCCTTACAAGCAATAGGGGAAGCACAAAACAGAGCATCAACAAAAGTTCATTGTTTCAAGGTTGCTTCATTTTTCATGGTGTGCGAAACACACATAAGGCATTCGAATAAAATAGAAACGGAACTAAAAAAGAGTAACAAATCATAGAAGGAGCAAGTTTTACACAAATTTAACAACTTTTTTCTTCTAATCCGCAAAAAGTTCTTTACATTGTGGCCCCATGGACGTTACAATATCTAAAGAGCTACGAACCTCGGAACCGCTCAACCTCGGAACCGCTCAAC
>JAITAS010000061.1 GCA_031284015.1 Puniceicoccales bacterium
GCGGGCATTGGAATTGGTCTCGTCCGTAGATACAAAATTTGTCCTTGCGGACAAGGTCTACGATCCCGACGAAATTATCTTTTCCCTTTCCTCCCAAGGCATTGGGCCTATCATCCCTCCCAGGGTAAACAGAAATTTTCAGCGCCTCTATGATAAAAATATTTACAAAAAACGACACGTTATCGAAAACATCTTCCTGCGAGTGAAAGAATGGCGCTCCCTTTCCACTCGATACTTTAAAAATATCAGTTCCTTTGTCTCAGCCCTTCACATCCGCTCTATCTCCCTTTTTACCGGTTAATTTGATGACACGCTCTAAAACACAGCCAGTTTCTAACCCATACCATCCATTTATTGAGTTGACAAAGTATTGACCTGCGACTAAAAGCGCTCTGTGAAAATAGCGCTTAGTGGAAGTTCCGGAAGAATGGGGCAGCTAATTATAAAAGTGGCCAATGAATCAGGACATGAAATCGTTTCTAGAATTAATAGATCGACGGTGTACTATGATTTTGTAAGTACAAAACCGGACGTTTGCATAGATTTCAGTGCTCCCGCTGGTACAGTCAAGCTGTGCTCAATTGCTGCGGAATGCAAAATTCCAATTCTGGTAGGGACAACGGGATTTACTAATGAAGACCTGCGGACAATAGAAGATTTTGCAAAAGTTATTCCAATCTTAGTATCCTCAAATTTTTCCATCGGCATTCATGTTCTTAGAAAACTTGTACGTGAAGCGGCCCAAAGCTTGCCAAAGGACTTTGGCATAGAAATAGTGGAAAAACATCATACAAAAAAAAAAGATGCTCCAAGCGGAACTGCATTGGCAATTCTTAGCGACATAAAAAGTATAAAAAATGACAGCATCGAGTTATTTGGGCGCCACGGACAATCGGAATACCGATCTGGAGAAATTGGCATACATGCCATACGTGGAGGAGATGTGGTTGGAGAACACGATGTTTATTTTTTCGGCCAGGGAGAACGTTTAGAAATAGCACATCAAGCAACTAATCGGGAAATTTTTGCCCGTGGGGCATTGTTCATTGCAGAAAAATTCTATAAAATTAACACGCCCAAATTGTATAATTTGGAAGAAGTTATGGGATAAAAATTCTTCATGCGACATGGCACTACATTATTGGTTGAAATTAGTAAGAAATAGATTTTAGCGACAACAGTTACCTTATGTAGAAAGAATCAAGTTTTACCACGAAAGTGGTAGAATTGGACGGATTGGTACCACCCAAAATGGCACCAATTCGGTCGGTGATCCCGTTCACCGCCTGAAACTTTTGATTTCGTGCCGGAGAAGTAAATGGTGAGAATATTTGCTAAAGAGACGGTGTGCACGGGTATAAGCAGCCGCAAAGTCCAGCAACCCCAGGACATGAACTTGCATAAGCGACGCCATAAAATTAAAAACATGTTCGGCAGATTGAAGGATCACCACCCACTACGACCGCTGTGCCCACACCTTCTTCTCTGCCATTCGCATTGCCTGTTATTCCCTCTTTTATTTGATTTTATGAGTCCTGAGCCTAGGCTCTTCGAAATGTCCGCTCTTCCCATCCCCAATTTATTATCTTGTTGTAGATGGCTCGTATGTAGTCCAATGCTCGATTCGCTTCGTATTTGCCGTGTTCTCGTCCTATGGGTCGTGCACGTCCTGTGTTTCCTGTCTGATTATGGATAACAGTTCTCTTTTCGCCCAATGAGGTAGAATTTTTCATTCGAAATTCGATGTCCTTTAATGCAAATGGTTTATCTTCTACTTTGGCGTAGCGCGCCATATACATTTTATAGGCTTCTCCAAATGTTTTTCGGCAGTTACCTTTTCTTTTTCCTTTAGAGGGCTTTTCACTTCCGCCAATTGCCCCTTTATCTGTTGAACTTTTTTCCGAGCTTCGTCTACCGTCATATCCGGGAAAGAGGCTATAACTATGCGGATACTTTTTCCCTCTATAAATTCCATAAATATAAAAGTTTTATAGCTGTTGGTTGTTACTTACAAACTTAGCCCTTTTTCCTTCGTATCATAGTAGGCCATCTCTCCTCAATGCCGCCCTCGTGAAATTTACTTCTGCCTTCTTCATTTTCTCTTTCCCTTTTCTAGTTCAATTCTTTCTTAAATTTTTCATGGACAATTCTTTGCCAAAATTTTACCATACTTTTGCAAAATTTCGCAAACCTTCACGTTTTTATGTTAAGCCTAAACCCCTTAAATAATGTGGCATACTGATTTATTGTGGGTTAGAGAGATTTAAGGTTTGTCGAGCGTATAATCTGTGATTTCTTGCATTTTTATACCCTATGGAAACAAAAAGTTATAAAATGTTGCCTATATTATCAAAATTTGCTTGATATGTTGCACAAATTGAAACAAATAGAAAATGTTGGGTTTTGTGTTCGTTCTTCAATTTCCTCAAAATGTCACCAAATAAGAACATCGAAGACAGGAAAGTATCTCTTAGGCACTATACCTTTGAGGAGTTACAGAATTGCGCAGATAACGATTTCAAAAATTTGAATGCCATAAAATTGGCTAGGACTCCCCATCATGAAATTGGTGCTTGGCTGGAAAGGCTTTCACAGGAAGAAAGAGAAATAGTTTTACGCAAACTGTCCGTCGACGACGTAACCGAAGTTTTAGCCGAAATGAATGTTGCCGATTCGGCCGAAATTATTTCTGAAATGCGAGATGCCAAAGCCATAAAAATTTTAAGCTCCCTTGCCCCAGACGACGCCGCAGACCTACTAGGTGAGTTGGAAGATGATGTAAAAGAGCGATTGATGGCTAAAATGCCGCCGCAGGTTGCCACAACCTTACGCAATCTGTTGACATACGACCCGAATACGGCAGGCGGTGTCATGACTCCCCATGTTGCTGCCTTGAAAATAGATATGACGGTCGATGAAGCCATTGAATTTTTAAGAAAAAATAAGGATGTTGCGGAAAATGTAGAGAGTTTGTATGTCATCGACGGCAAAAAACATTTGGTCGGAGTTTTAAACATACAAAAATTACTGTGGACTGATCCAACCGCTAGGATTGGCAACTTGATGTGTAGTGAAGTAGAAGGCATTTGTTCATTGGAACAAGACAAAGAAACGGTTGCCCACATGATGGCAAAAAACCACTTCAACACATTGCCTGTCGTCGATGGGCAGCACCGGTTGATTGGTATTGTCACCCACGATGACGTAATCGATATTTTGCGTGAGGAAGCTACGGAAGACATTCAAAAGCTCCATGGAGCGGGCGGAGATGAGAGTATTCACGATAGCGTGTCATCTAGTATTTTTAAGCGCACACCATGGTTGGTGGTAAATTTGTGTATCGCATTCGTAACGGCCGGTGTTATTCACATTTTTGAACAAAGAATTGCCCAATGTACTGTTTTGGCTGTTTTTATGGTAATGATAACGGGCCTAAGTGGAAATTCTGGGGCTCAAACATTGGCAATTGCCATTAGAGGTCTCGCTTTGGGAGAATATCACAGTGGAGATTCGCCGGGCGTCATACTCCGAGAAACATTGAAAGGATTGCTAAATGGTATTATCATAGGTTTTGTCGCCTTCGTTGTAACAGGTATTTGGTCGCAAAATATAAAGGTTGGGTCAGTGGTATTTTTGGCTATGATTCTCAACATGGGATTATCCGGTCTCGTTGGATCATTTATCCCAATATTTTTAACACACATCAAATGTGATCCCGCCCAAAGCTCATATATTTTTCTTACGTCCATAACCGACATCGCTGGAATGTTTATTTTTCTTGGAATAGGATCTTATTTTTTACTTTAAATTATTTCTGATTCTCAAACGCAATGAAGCAAATTGCCCAAGATTTGAATTTAAAAGCAATGCCGGATTCTATTTTTTGTAAAATTTTTCCAAGATTTTGTAATTTACTCGGCAAATACATTTTATCCGGGAAATTTCGGGGAAAGAAAGTTGAAATATATACCATCAAATTCCCTAATATCAAACAATTTCCTCTGCGACTTGTAGTAAAAATTAATCTTGGGCTCACCCAATCATTTCATATTGCAATGCGAAGAAAACCTTTCCTTGTAAATCTCTACAAAATTTTTGATAAAAATATGTATCTTACGAACAATCCAATCCTGGACAGTAGACTACTTTTCTCAACCGATACGAGAGGTCTTTTGAATTTGATTTTACGGTATGATGAAATCCAAGACCAGCTTTATAATATTTGGAAGACAAGGAAGTGCGACGGAACACTGTTCATTAATAATGACTTCATCACCTACAATGAACCGTTCAGGTTGGTTACGAAAACAACCCGCGAAAGGGTAAAAAATGTTATAAACTTAATTTGTGACATCGTTGATATTATCAAGTTGTCATGGAATGAAGATAACACAGTAAACTAACACGGAGAGTTTTTAATCTCTTTGCTGTCTATGTGCTCTTATTTTCGTTAATTTGTATCTCTTTTTTATGTTCTATTTTTATGCCAAAAGCCTCAATCGAAATTGAGGCCTTTAGACAATAAAAACAATTCTTACATTAGAAGGCACAATCGACAGAAGCATTCAACCAGAGACTATTTTTATGCCCTCGAGTTAGTATATTATTCACCCAACTTTCTTTTTTTGCAGAATTGCCTTCGTAGGCTAAACCAAATTTAGCCTTGGCATTATTATTGAGTTCATACACCAAATCAGCATTTACCCCATAGTAACAATAATTCTTTTTGCCTTCGGAAGAGACGTCTATATTATACCCATAAGGTTTATTTGCATAATCGTATCCAAGTTTCGCTCCTAAATTAATTCCTAGGCCAGAAATCGAATATTGAGACAAATCAAAGTTATAGCCAACACGGCCTTCGATCGCAACTTCCTTACGATCGAAGTCATAGAAACAGTATAATGATGGCTCCAATAAAACGTCGGCAGTGACACCTGCATAAATTTCATTCGAACAGCGTTTAATATCAACAGGCTCCCCAGTAGTATATTGTTTGCCCATTGTTGTGTAAAAATGGTGTTTATATCCGGCTTCTAATGTGAATACCTCGGTTACATCCCACAATGCGCCAAGGTAAGGAGATATATGCTGAAAAATATTTGAACCCCCTTGAATGCTAATAGCTGTATCGACACCGACATAGATACTTGCTTCTTCACAACATTGATATCCAACTTTTACTTGAGGTGCCAACGCCTTGCCGAATTCATTGCGACCACGAAATACACGATCCGTCTGAAACTTAATACCTGTATCGAGGGTAAGGTCTGAACTTACACCTTCTGCACATAAACCAGCAACACCCAGTATGCCAACGGCTATTCCTAATAATTTTTTCATAAATTTTCCTCTATTAAACTTAGTTTGTGAACAATTTAAAAATTGTGGATACAATATTTATATTGTGTATAAAACACTGTCAAGCTTTTTTTTATTAGAAATACGTGAAACATCAAAATTTACTGCATTGTGGAAGATGGCTATGAAAGACCAGCCGCATCGTTCTAATTTTTTGTTTTAGGGCTGGGACCCTATTGCCCATCACCAAAAAATTTCATCGTCAAGGGGCTGAAAAAATGAATCAATCTTCTCATAAGCTATATCTGGAGCGTGCCGTCAAATTAACCGGCAAAAAGGGAGATAGAGCGGATGTGAAAGGCTGAGACAAAGGAACTGATACTTTTAAAATATCGAGTAGACAGGGAGCGCCATTCTTTCACTCGCAGGAAGGTGTTTTCGATAACGTGTCGTTTTTTGTGAATATTTTTATCATAGAGATGCTGAAAATTTCTGTTTACCCTGGGAGGGATGATAGGCACAATGCCTCTGGAGGAAAGGGAAAAGATAATTTCATCGGAATCGTAGACCTTGTCCGCAAGGACAAATTTTGTATCTACGGACGAAACCAATTCCAATGCCCGCTTACAATCCGGTTCTGTACCTTCCGTTGCAATGACTCTAAGCGGATGACCAGCCTTATCCACGACCACATGTAATTTCGTGTTGAACCCCCTTTTGTGCGAGCCATCGCCTGGCTGCTTCCCCTTGCTCCAGTACCGTGCTGATGAACTTTGACGTGGGTGGAATCCACCATCACCCACTGCATGT
>JAITAS010000043.1 GCA_031284015.1 Puniceicoccales bacterium
TAGCAGCCTCTCCATTTTTCTCCATAATTCATCTGATATGTCGTGCCTTCCGTGTGCTTTTGCGTCCATGCTCCACGCTTTTGCCCTTCTTTTTCATTTTGTCAATGTTCTATTTGACGACACGCTCTAATAACAACTCCAAATGCTGTTTTGCTAATGAAACCCGCAGCCACAACAAGCGCCAAAGGAGCTAAAGCTCCTGCAGCAGCGGCTGTTCCAACCGTTATTGCACCAGCACCCAAAGCTGAGACGGCAGCGGCTGTAGCTCCTGCTCCAAAAGCAGTCAAAAGAGTCCACCTCGATCCACCGGCACTCGAAGCAGCAGCGGCAACAGCACTTGCTCCACGGGCAGTGTCATCAACATTTGCCCCAACGGCACCCACGCTTTCACTGGTATGTTTAATGTAATTATACAATCGATCATTCATGGACAAAAGCTCTCGCTGCCTTACCCGTAATATTTCACTTTGCGATGTAAGGGTTTCATTTTGTGCCTTAAGTTCATTATGGCATTTGGAAGCTGCCCTAAGCCCATCATCCAGTGCTTGCATTTCACTTTTTGCTTTGTCAAGTTGCTCATGCAAAGTCTCCAAAGCTTCGTTCGCTTTTACTAACAGCCCAAGCGCAGCTTGATTTTGGGAGGGTACTTGATTTTGGGAGGGTACTGGTTTCGCAACATCACCCCACACTGCTTTCTGCACTACTTTATACTCTGCATTCGTGTGCTCAAGTTTTTTCTCTAGTTCTTCGATATTCTTTCGCTTTTTTTCAAGGATTTCTTTCTGGTCAGCTAGTTTATTTTTTACTTTTTTCAGTTCATCTCTTGTGATTGTTTGATGCTCACTTATTGTGTCTTGGGCTACCGATAGCAACCTAATAATCTCTTCCTGCATCGTTCCCAGTTTCACAACACTTGCAGTAATGGCTTTGGTGACATTTTGTTGCACTTCGATAATGCGGTCCGCGGCGAAATCATCACTACCCAATTGTGCCAATGAGTCAGTTGCCTCTGAGAGGTTCTTTTGGACAGCTGCAATATTGTCATTGACATATCTCTTAATCTCTTCCAGTTGGATGGAAACCTCATCACCACTTCCTTCCGAGTTTTTAATTATCTCTTTAATGTGAGTTTGATTTTGCTCTAGGACTTTTTCTAATTCCCCAACCATCTCCCGTTGCCCAGTCACAAAGGCCTGCATTGATTCCGCCTGTTTGCGAAGTGTTTCTGCCTGTTCTTGATTTTTGGCTTCTAATTCTTGAGCCCTTGTTGTCAAGGTTTGTGTTTGAGTTTGAGCTGTCTCAAGACTATTTTTCAAACCTTCGATAGAGTTTCGTATTTCTGTTGCTTGATTTTCCGCTTTTTCTTGAGCTTGTTGGGCTTTTGTTAAATTCTCTTCAAAAGAAACGTTTACTTGTCCTAAGCCTTCTATCGTCATTGCTTGTTCCGTAAGCTGCTGCCGTTGTTGTTCTACTGTTGCCCCTTGTTTCACAATGTCTTCCCTTTGCTTGCTAACCGTTCCTGCCATATTGTTTAAATCAGTATATATGGCAGCCAAATTAACATTCGCTTCCCGTAAGAAATTATCAATGTTAGACACTTGTTGGGTTATTTCCAATTCCGCCTTCTTATGGCAATGATTCTGATAAGCAATATAGCCAAAACAAACGACAACCAAAGCAGCAAGTATCCAAGGGGTGAATGCCATAGATAAAGCAACGACGGCAACAGTAACAGCAATACCCATACCCCACATAATTTTTTCTCGTAGCGACATGGTAGGATTTCTCATATCGGCGATTTGTGTAGTTAATGCATCAATTTGTCCCTGTAATGCATTAGCCTGCTGCATCCTGGCTTCTACTTGAACTTTATAGTTTTGTAAATTTTCCTTAGGAACCTCCATCACAGGATTCCCAAGCGAACTTCCAGGCACTGTGGTTATATTAAGTTCGCCACTTGTTGTACTCGGCACCACTTCTTGAACTACTGGCCCAGAATTTTCTTGCCTTTGAACAGCATCCATCTCCTTTGTCCTTGCTTGATAGCAATGTATAAGATGTAAAACATTTGTCAATAATTTTTATTCCAAATTGTCAAATTACAAAATTGACTAATTTGTACCATATACCAATTTGGGTTTTCCGATGAAGCAGTCAATTTCACCCTATAATGGTATCAAAATCTTTTCGGGAACATCAAATCGGGCACTGGTTGAGTCCATTTGCAATTTCCTAGAAATTAAGGTTTCTCAGGTAAAAATTGAAAAATTCCCAGATGGAGAAATTGGGGTCCAGATAGAAGAAAGCGTGCGGGGAGACGACGTTTTTATCATACAGTCGACAAATTTTCCGGCCAATGACAATTACATGGAACTTCTAATCCTAATTGATGCCGCAAAACGTGCCTCCGCTGGGAGGATTACGGCAGTACTCCCATTTTTTGGGTATGCCCGACAGGACCGAAAAGATAAGCCACGCGTTCCTGTCACGGCAAAACTAGTTGCAAACCTTCTGGTATCGGCAGGAGCCAATAGGATCTTAGCTATGGATATGCATTCCTTGCAGTTGGTTGGTTTTTTTGACATTCCCGTTGACCACCTGTTTGCTTCTACCTTGTTTATAAAGCATCTGCGCAATGAGGATACTAAAAATTTAACCATCTGTTCCACTGACTTTGGTAGTGCTAAAATGGCGGTTGCCTATGCCGATGCCCTTGAATGCCCATTGGCGTTGGTCGGCAAACGTAGATATGGAGGAGATAATGTGGAATCTTTAAATGTAATTGGAGAAATCGATGGACGGGATATTTTGTTCGTCGACGACATGATGGTAACGGCAAAAACACTGGTAGCAGCAGCTAAGCTACTCAAAAGGAATGGAGCAAAAAGTATTAAAGCGGCCATAACGCATTGCATACTAACGAAGGCTGGGTATGACCTAATTGAGCGTAGTGCGATTGACCAGTTTTTAACGACTAACTCGACACAAATCGCATATTCCAACGAACGTTTTATGATTTTAAACATCAATGAGATATTCGGAGAAGCGATCACGCGCATCCATAATAACTCAAGCATAACCGACTTGTTCGAAATAAAGGGCATTTAGTGGGGTTTCCATGGGAATAGGAAGGTAATAAAAAACGGCACATGAATATGGATTTGTGCCGTCGATCTTAAATGCTTCCTTATTTTTACCTATCCCTCAGCCTTGCCAGTAACGTCAAAAGCTCCACGTACAGCCAAATCAGGGCAACCATTAGTCCAAATGCCGCATACCAGGACATGTAACTTGGTATGCCACGGTCAGAAATTTTTACAATGAAATCGAAATTTATTACCAAATACAAAGCTGCAATGGCAACGACAAAAACACTGAATAGAATACCAAAGAGCCCTGAGGAATGCATTAGAGGATCAGCGACGCCGAAGAAGGGTAAAATCCAACTGATCAAATGGAACATAGCAATTCCGAACATTGCGGATCCAATGATCATCCGAAACCTATCCGTGACCTGTACTATGCCTGCCCTATACAAAACAAGCATACCAAACGCTACACCAAATGTCAGAGCTATAGCTTGAAAAGCAATCCCTGGATATACATGGTCAAGTAACCTAGATACGGACCCAAGAACTAAACCTTCAAATATCGCATAGAGTGGTGCGGTGACTCTTGACCATTCTTTCTTTATGCAGGTCACAAAGCCAGTTATGAACCCTAAAATTAGGAACAATATCAACTTGCTACATATCGCTGAAATGGTTACTCCTGGATTAATCCACGCAACTAAAGCAGCTCCAAAAACAAGGGCCAATAAAGTTAAACAACGACTGATCGTTCCGCTCAAAGTCGCAACTGAGCCCGACTCTGCATACAAAAAATTTCTCGAAGATAAAATTGGATTTGAAGAATCGTAATTCATAATTGTGGTGCATCATAGTGTATAAATTTCGTAAAAGCAAGCAAATTTATCTATGTATTCTTTCTAATTATCCACAATGGGGTAGCCGTTTCCCACAGCAATTCACAGCAATTAAATAACTACAAATTCTGGTATCATTGTAAATTTGGACAGTGAGGCTGATACCACAGGCGGAAATTGGTAATTTAAGTATGCCACAAAAGTTGTGTTTAAAAATGTGAATTCCTTTGCAACACTGTTCATACCTGCAATCGGTCGTAGGCATAAATTTATGAAGTTAGCACTATCAGCCTCTTCGAAAATTAACTTTAGTCCGACTTTAGCATTATCATCCATATTAAAATACACGGTATCCAATTTAAGTGCCATAGTGTACGAAGTCTGTGTTTGGGAATCAAAATCCGTTCCTTCAAAGATTGCGGGTGCAATTAGGCGATCTTTCGGAATAATAGCTGAAGAAGTCGTAGAAAAATCTCGGGATATTTGTACGCCATTTATGGAATAAACATAGGAAACCGTCAATGAAAATAATGTCCAATATACTTTGCAGACATCCTCGGGTGTCATCGGGTATAAAGTAGCTTTGGAAATGTCGCTGTCATGCGCTAATGTATGCGGTACGCCAGCAAAGCTTACGCGGGTTAAAAATTCATCATTCATGGTTGTTTTTTTTAATTCTACTGTAAAAAGTATGGTTCACTTGCCAAAGAATAGCGCTTTTTCAAAACACCAGATTCGCAAACATTTTCTTCGCGAAACTTGATGGTTGCCTCTGAAACCGCAATATCTGTTGTATCTATTTGAATGGTTCTGCCCAAATTATTTGGGTCTGCGAATTTTATCATTTTATACTTTCCAAGCCCAAAGGATGTGTTGTCCACTCGTGCGTAGATTCCCTGCTCAACAGTTTCATTTCCCGACACTTCCGCCGTTATACGTTCGCTGTGATTTTTACTTTCAAACAGCAAACGGCCAGAACGTGTCAATTCCGCCAAATCTGCAGCTCCTAGATGTTTAGCGGGTCCGAATTTTATAAAAATTTTTCCGGAATCCAAGTGTTCTATTACCTCTTGGACCATGGCATACATAGTTTCCCAGGCAGGCTGCCCACCGATAATATTTAATGTTTTTCCAAAAAAATCCTGGGATACCTCTTCTGAGATAGTCACTACCGTGCCATCGTATTGTAGGGGATTAACGGAATTGTAAATCTGTTCCGCCAGATTTGAAGGTATCGATTCCACAGTTATCAGCGATAGTAAACTCTTGTAGATTCCTGTCGTGGCGTTGGTCGCCAGTATTCGTACGGCAACTTCCCTGTCAATAACAGCTTCATTAATATCTGCATATGAAATTTTACAACGGATAATGTCAACCTCTGCCGTTTTGTTCATCCAATTGGCTATGGTTCCGCCAATCAACTCGTTCGGTAGTTCGCTTGATCGGCTAACATTTCCTACGGAAATATTCGACACTGGGATATTTATGATGCCAGGAACGTGCGCTTGCCACCAGGCAATGGAAGATGTATCGATGGGAGAAGTTGTTATATTTTGGACGACATAGTTGGTTTTTGATCCTTCCAAATTTATCGTTAGCACAAGGGCTTTTAATTCGGAACCCGTGCAAGTTGCGGGAAACCGTTGCTGGACGGATTCTTTCCACATTTTACCGTTTACGCTGTTTGTTGTTTCAAATTTTAAAACTACGGCAGGAACTTGCAAATCGTATCGCGGTTGGATTGAAAACTCTTGCACGTGCGACAAAATATTAAGTGTAGCCGATGGCAACTGCGAACGTCGCATAAATGATATCGTAGGAACGTCAAAGCTATAATTTACGTAACAAACTGTATCCGGCACCCATCGCAAAAGTCGACGGATTATGTCAGCACATGATAGGTCTTTGCATTCATCCAATGGAATATTGACAGGAATATCGATGCTTCCTATTGCCAAACTTATGCCACAGGAAATGGCATAATTAATGACATCTGATATTTGTTGTCCTATGGTTACTAGTGAACCAGATATATCTAGCCCAAGAATCACTTTACTTTTGTAAACATTATACAGCGTCGGCGGGTCTTCCGTGGGATCGATTGGTTCTTTCCATGCTTGCTGGTAGATAAGATTTTCCAAATACCACCATACTCCCGATACTTCGTATACATACGCCTCACTGTTTGATGAACAATAAAGTGGTGTTTGAGTAACAATGCCCTCGAACCACTTATTGCCATCGTTAAAAATCTTTATCGGTGCATTTGCTGCGAATGTTGATAAAGATGATAGGGAATTCCCCTGCATATGCAGCATTACTTTGTCTGTCAACAAATTCTTTCTAACACGCTTGATATTATTTATTCCGAACGATGCGATAGTGTTAACAGTATCATCGTATTTCAACGTCCAAACCATATTGCCTCCTATCGTAAATTATTAATCCTGGAAACAAGATCATCGATGGTTGCATCGATTTCATCAAATTTCTGATCAATATAGGCCTTAAGATATTCCAATCGAATCTCAGAAATATTTAATTTATCTCGTATAAGCTTAAAATCTGCTTTACTAAAATCTTCCATGATAATATCCTCAAAATCTCATTCTATGAAGTGACTCCGGGACCATCCCGGAGCCACCATGTTCCCACATATTAGATGAAATCTATGTTCACAATAACCTTTGCCAAATAATACCCGCTTCGTGAGCTAAGTTTGATGCAACAAATTCAACCTGGTTTTGATTTATCGTGAATACTTCATTCGACAAAAGGGTTGTTGGCGATAATTTGCTCACGAATCGACTGGCGTTCCAGGTACAGTGCTGAAATTTCTTCTTCAATAGATCGCAATTGACTCTCCGTTGAATAGTCCCCACGTTCAATCATATCCCGCAGTACGGAAATATTGTTAGTTAGTGGGTCTGACATCATCATATATAGCTCCCTGCGCCTATTTCTAACCTTTTCATTCGCCATGTCCGTTGGCATCGGTGGCATTTCTGACTGCTTATAGTAAATGCCATCGTTGTGGGTGTTGTAGGAAGGAACGATTTGTTCGTCCGTTTCTTCGACGGAATCAAGAGTGATGCCCTTTATGGTGGCATTGATCGCCAGGTCACCCCGTGAGTCGCTGAAAACTACGATATTGTTATTTTTTTTACCGATAAACATTGGAGAGCTCCTTTCATATAAATTTCATATAAAAATACCAAATAACCGGACCGTTAGGCACCCTGTGGAGGAAGAGCCCCTTTCGAGTAAACGAATTGAAAAGCTTTTATGCTGGCATATTCCCAGTATACCTGGAACTG
>JAITAS010000006.1 GCA_031284015.1 Puniceicoccales bacterium
TTTTCGATAACGTGTCGTTTTTTGTAAATATTTTTATCATAGAGGCGCTGAAAATTTCTGTTTACCCTGGGAGGGATGATAGGCACAATGCCTCGGGAGGAAAGGGAAAAGATAATTTCGTCGGAATCGTAGACCTTGTCCGCAAGGACAAATTTTGTATCTACGGACGAGACCAATTTCAATGCCCGCTTACAATCCGGTTCTGTACCTTCCGTTGCAATGACTCTAAGCGGATGGCCAGCCTTATCCACGGCCACATGTAATTTCGTGTTGAGCCCCCTTTTGTGCGAGCCATCGCCTGGCTGCCTCTCCTTGCTCCAGTCCCGTGCAGATGAACTTTGACGTGGGTGGAATCCACCATCACCCACTGCATGTACGGCTTTCCGCACAACTTGTCAACCAGACTTTCACATACCCCGCGATCCCGCCAGCGGCTAAACCTACGGTGCGTGTTTTTCCAGTCCCCGAAATCCGGAGGAAGATTCATCCACGGTGCTCCAGTCCTCACTATCCAGAACACGGCGTTTATAAATTGGCGGTTGTCCCTGCAATGTCTACCGACTTTTCCACTACCTCCGGATAGCAGCCTCTCCATTTTTCTCCATAATTCATCTGATATGTCGTGCCTTCCGTGTGCTTTTGCGTCCATGCTCCACGCTTTTGCCCTTCTTTTTCATTTTGTCAACGCTTTATTTGACGACACGCTCTAGTAGCGACAAAACCTGATCCGTGTCCATAAAATTGGGCCATGCATTCCGTAGCAGTATGCCGCAAAAGCTCCTGCTGGGCTTAGGAAGAAGAATAACCAAAACCCAATTAACATGCAAGAACGTTACATACAGGGGGTTGTTATAATGCCTCATCCATTGCTGCTCTTATTGCTGGCATCTTGTGGACATTTCCTTTTCCACAAAATGCTAAATTTGCCTTTTGACCAAACAATTGCACACATCTACCCGTATTTGTACCAGTAAATACCTTAAACGACACATCCATGCGTGGACATTATCTTATTTTATCCTGCAACAATGTAAAACATATTATATGCAACGCATCTTTGACATAAAACTATAGTAAAAATTTCGAAAGTGATGGCTAAGATTGGCTAACACAAGCAAAGAAAATATCCCATTGCTTGCTTTATCAGGAGCTGAGTAATACGCTCTTACTCCCTTCCTTCCGTTTGTTATCCATCCTATGCATCTCCTGCAAATGTTACAAATTTTCTAGTCTAATATGGTATGGTGTTTCCTTGGTTCGTATATCTAAAATGTTTGAAAGGAAAATTTATGGTATCAGGTCAACGTGTGTTGACCTGAGTAAAATAAAATCAGTTGTTCGTTAATGCTTGCCTGCCAAACAGATTTGAAGTTCGGTTATGTATTATGCTGTCTATTTGCCTTTGAATTTTCAATAGCTGGGATACCGATCGGTTTTTTAAAATTTCGCCCAACCTGTCAGTGAAATCTTCGGGAGAAAAATTTGCCGTTTCAAATAAGAATAGCAATATGCTCTCACGAGAAATCATATAGGTTCGTCTCTTTTCGGTTCCCTTAGGAGCACTTCCATTCAATAGATGTCCAAGAATTTTTTGATTATCGAATGCATTGCGCACATATTGATCTGTCTTTCCGATTATCGCAGCCATTTCTTTGGGCGAAAACCATTGTTGGGAAGCGGGTAATAGGAATGAAAAATGTTCATATGATTTGATTGTTTGAGTGTTACATTTTGGATCTATCATTTCCATAGCATTAGTTGTATTTTGGTCTAATATGTGACAACAAACCAAATACGCTGGTGATCCATTGTTGCAAAGAGCTTTGGGTGTTTTTGGGCCCCAAATCCTTGATCGATCACCAACGTCTGTGTTGGCCTCATATAATCTTTTTTTTTGTTCGGTCAAAGTTTTTACATCAATGAACAAAAATTTTCACATTTTTACAAAGATCTATACTTCTCCCATTAGGTCTTTTCTTGAAAAATTTCTGAAAAACAGTGTTATTACAGCAAAAATAATTGATCTATGATTTCATTTTTGCAAAACATTTTACAAAAGCACCACAAATGGTTGTTTGGTGTCCTACTGTTTGTGGTAATCATTGCCTTTGTTTTCACCATAGGAGCTGCCCCAGGAATCGGCAGGGCGAAAATTAAACCGCATTATTTTTACAATCATAATCTGGCAAATGCTGCTGAAATGCAAAAGATAGCAGAAAATGTCACATACAGTGGAATTTTGGAAAGAGCAGATATTAATTTGATAGGTAAGCATTTAGATTTTTTCGTTATTAGAAGAATCATTGCCCTAGGACTGGCAGATGAATTTCAAGTACCAAACCCTACAACGGAGACCTTAAAACAATACATTAAAACATTGCCAATTTGCCTCGACGACAAGGGAAGGTTTTCTGCCGATCTTTATGCATCTCTGTTAGAGATGTTTAAGCGTAATACCATAGGGCAAGATCGACTGACCGAGGTCCTGTGTGAGGATTATAAAATCAAAGAAATCGAGTCTATTATAGCAGGTAATGGGTTGGTGTTCGACGAGCAAGTGATATCATTTTTAACGAAATCCCAGATCGAGCATAATTTTACTGTTGCAACCATTACACCAAATGACATGATAATTGATGAAAATATATCCGATACGGAAATGGAGAAATTCTACAATGACCACCCACATCAGTACACACAGCCACAAATGTATGCTGTTTCTATAATAAAGTTCAAAAGCAATGATTTTGTCAAAACCGTTCCAATACCAAACGAAGAAACATTGATGACGTTTTTTCTAGAAAATGAAGGTTATTTTGAGAAAGATTCCAATTTTCACGACATAAAAGATCGCGTATTCGATGCTTACATAAAAGCTGAATCAACGAAAATAGCTTATTCTAAAGCGGAAGATTTTGTTAATGAATTATACCAAAATGGTGTAACATTAAACAGCCAAGCATTTAAAGACATATTAGCGAAATTTGCCATAGAGAAGGAGAAAATTGTACCCTACTCTAAAAAGAAGCTTCCAAATGTAAATGGCATAGCATCTACCTATTTACTCGAAGTGTGCGATTTGGAAGGCGATAGGTATTATACGGATCCATGTCCAGCAACATTTGGGTGCGTTGTTCTGCTTTTGGAACATAGGAAAGGTGCCAAGGAATTATCGCTGGCTGAAGCGAAACAAGCCATAGGTGAAGACATTATAAGAGAACGAAAGTTATCGAAATTTACGGATAAAGTAGAAAATATTCGCCGAGAAGTTGTTGATAGCCTTGCAACCGATAAAAATCTTCCTAAAATTTTTACCAAACATGACCTGGAGTTCGATACATTCGAAGGAATTTCAATTGGCAATATGGAAGAAAAGCAAATCGACCATTTGTACATGGAAGCATTAATGTCTCTCAAAAGGTCTGAGCATATAAAGTTAATGCCCATAGACGATGACAAAGTGTTGATGTTTGTCGTTGTCGATAGAAAATTCCCAACGAATGATATTTTTTCGCAAGCCAAGCGTACCGAAGCAGCATCAATTCTAAAATTTTTGAGTAAAAATTTTATATTGACAAACTTTTTTGACAATCAGGCAGCTCGAATCAAATAGAAAAATTTTTATCAAAATACAAAATCTAGTAAAAAATCTTGATCTTTTGATGAAATGACTAGAATAAGAAAGTGCCTTATGGCGAAATTTAACAACAAGGAGGAACTATGTGTGGTTGCGGCTGTGGTGGCGGAAAAAAGAAATAACCGCTGATTGAAAAATCATTTTAATTTTTATAAAATCAAAACCACCGTAAGGTGGTTTTTTACTAGACCTGGTTTTCATAAAAAATTTAGCACGTGAAAAATGATCGCATTTTTCTATCTGGTTCCTCTCTGTCCTCTCTGAGCCAAATTGGTCTCACCGATTCTTCACCCTTAGTTCCATTTTCCCTACGCTGAATTTTCTTGCGAGAACCGAACTTAGAGCGTGTCGTCAAATAAAACATTGACAAAATGAAAAAGAAGGACAAAAGCGTGGAGCATGGACGCAAAAGCACACGGAAGGCATGACATGTCAGATGAATTATGGAGAAAAATGGAGAGGCTGCTATCCGGAGGTAGTGGAAAAGTCGGTAGACATGGCAGGGACAACTGCCAATTTGTAAACGCCGTGTTCTGGATACTGAGGACTGGAGCACCGTGGAGGGATCTTCCTCCAGATTCCGAGGACTGGAAAAACACGCACCGTAGGTTTAGCCGCTGGCGGGATCGCAGGGTATGGGAAAGTTTGGTTGACAAGTTGTGCGGAGAGCCGGACATGCAGTGGGTGATGGTGGATTCCACCCACGTCAAAGTTCATCAGCACGGTACTGGAGCAAGGGGAGGCAGCCAGGCGATGGCTCGCACAAAAGGGGGCTCAACACGAAATTACATGTGGCCGTGGATAAGGCTGGTCATCCGCTTAGAGTC
>JAITAS010000036.1 GCA_031284015.1 Puniceicoccales bacterium
AAGTGGAAACAATCTGCTGGACCTGCTGTGCAAGATGCGGGGTGGAGATTTCGGAGCAGCGTGCGAAGAAGCGGCGAACTGGCTGAACGTCCCGCACCGCATGGTCCAGGCTTTTCCCATTGACCCCCAGCAGCCGGGCAAGGGTAACACGGTCGTGGGTGATCCCCGTGGTCAGGTCACAGAAGTTGTGGTGTTTGAGCCTCGATGGGTTCTGCCGGGGCCGGAGATGGGAAGGGGGCAACAGAGTCGGGCTGCTTTCCCCGTTCAGCTGGCGGAGAAATCCCTGGGGCTTTATCCCATAGCGTTCCGGGACGTTCAGCCAGTTCGCCGCTTCTTCGCACGCTGCTCCGAAATCTCCACCCCGCATCTTGCACAGCAGGTCCAGCAGATTGTTTCCACTTTCCCCCGTCGCAAAGTCTTTCCACATGCCGATTTTCCCATCCGCCAGGCAGATTTTCAGGCTTTTCCCGGGCTCCCCTCCCAGCGAACCTACCGTGTATTCCCCGCCAACATACTTTCCGTTTGGTAAAAAGTACAAACAGAACGACCGTATGGAAAGGGCAAGGTCTAGCTTCAGTTGTTCGGTGTCGTATTTCCTCGCCATGGACGACCTCCTTTCCGCCTGCCTTCATGGGGTACAAATTTCTTCCGCCCAAACAGCAACAGTTGATACCACACAACCCGAGGGCTTTTCGGGGCCCTTAGGTTCATGATTCATCCTCCTTGCTTTCCAGGATGACCCGTTCCTGGTCCATTATTACATCCAGCTCCTCTTTTATGTAGAGCACAGTACCAAAAAATTTGTAGGCAGGGATTTTTTGGGGTATTGCGCCAAACTGCTTACGGACCTTCCTAGATGTTTTGCTACTTCTCTGCGGGTGAGATAGGTGCGATTATCTCCCAATCCCCATGGAAAGATATCTGCAAATTTGCCACCTCTGAGGCATGGGCGAACCAATCTGTCCAGTTCTTTTTTTTGCATAGAGATAGCGCCCACCAATTTTATGGGAAAGAATCTTTTCGCGGTGTTCTTCTTACTGACCTTCCTAGATGTTTTGCTGCTTCTCTGCGGGTGAGGTAGGTGCGGTCATCTCCCAATCCCCATGGAAAGATATCTGCAAATTTGCCACCACGGGGGCATGGGCGAACTAGCCTGTCCAGCTCTTTTTTTCGTAGAGGTAGTGCCTGCCTGCTTTGAGGAAAGGAATCTCTTCGCGGTGGTTCCAAAGTGTATGCAGCTTTACACGTAGGTATTCCGCTGCTTTCTCACGGGTAAGATAGGCATAGTTCCGCCAGGGGGTTGGGCTTTTTGGGGCTTTCGGATTCGGATTCGGGTTCGGCTTCATGATTCACCCCCGTGACTGTTGGAGCGGATGATGTCGTCCAATTCCTCTTTTATGTAGAGCACATGGCTGCCAAATTTGTAGTGAGGAATGTGTTTGGGGCGATGGGCTAAAAAGTCTACCTGTATGTACACGCAGGTACTCCGCCACTTCTTTACGGGTGAGATAGGCATGAGCTCCACCCAATTGAGGCACGTTCTTGTTCATAGAATGCCCTCCTGGGATGGTTTGTGGGTTTTCTTGTTGTTCGGGTTCTGGTTAGTGTCTACGGTGGTTGTACATATCCGAGATTCTATAAATTCTGTTAGGTCTTGCTCACGAAATCTTCGGGCTCCTCCCAATTTGACGGACTTCAAGCCGGAACATCGCTTGGTAGATATCCAGTTTTGTAGGGTTCTTGGATTTATGCTAAGAATTACTGCTGCTTCTTTTATTGTTAACAGCTTATGCTTAGCATTGCTGCCATTGTCAGTTCCGAGCCCCTTTGCTCTTCGGTCATTATAACGTCCATGGGGCGACAATGTAAAGATCTTTTTGCCGATTGGAAGAAAAAATATGTAAAATTTTCATAAAAATCTGCAATTTGTGCAGTCTATTCGTTCTCAGTGATAAAATTGCATGTGACCCCATTATAAGTTTTCATTCACTTCATCATTAGCATTATTTTTTGGGTGAATATCGGGTGAATGAATTTCTTTTAAATCCCATCTGTTTCCCGCTAGGCCTGTATTTAGGCGGCTTATATGAATGGAGGCGCGAATCGGAATCGAACCGATGATAAAGGTTTTGCAGACCTCGGCCTTACCACTTGGCTATCGCGCCATTTCTAATGCTACCTTAGGCAATGAAATTCCCCTGCTTTTACAAGAGAAAAAATTGCTCATTCAACATTCTTATTCTGATCTATATATCTTCCGATTATAGTCTCTATGATGGACTGTTTTTTAGGAATCTTTTCCTTTAGGAAGTTTGGAACCATGTTTTGGAGATGTTTGACAATGAGCCGTATACCTTTTGGGGCTAAAGAATCTTTGAGGGTAGCGGAAACGTATCCGCTATCACCGATCACTGTCTCTGTACAGCCGGTAAACACTTCTTCGACACAGGAAACGTCGTACAAATTTCCTGGCTTCAGGGAAAATTTTACAAATTTTTGAGGTGCATTTAGGACGAGATCAATTTTAGCCCAAATGTCATGGAGACCGATGAATGGGTCCAATTTGCCATATTTTTGAATGTTTTATGGTTCCGATGATGTGCATTTTACGTACGGGAAGTAGCATTGTATCGATGTAAAAAATACCCTTGTTTCCCTAAGACTTTTCACTTTTCGGCTCCTTTATTTTGAGATTCGCGTTTGTATTCTAATTTTCTTCAGAAATTTTATGGATTGCATTTACAAATTTTGGATACAAATCAATGTCACCCATATCCTTTAGCAAAGAATCTAACTGCTCAGACTTTTGTTCATTTTTTAAAATATTTGCCAGTGCATAGGCGGCATTTCCCCTGAAAACTCTGTCAAATTTTTCATCGTAAATTATGGAATTTAAAAGTTTTCCAGCAGCTGTGGCGTTATTTGATTTATATTCTGTCATGGCCTGTCCAATCACAGCCCGCGGAAATAATATGTCATGTTTTAAAATTGCTCCAGCATTTTTATATGCTGACTTGGCCAATTCATGTTCCGAATTTTCCAAATAATCATCTCCTAGAACCAATGATACTACTCCGGCCAACTTATACCTTTTATATTTTTTAACGAAAAGAATTTTATCTTCCTTAGTTTTAATAGAAGCATAGGCTGTTTGCATATTGGCAATTTCATGGTTCTGCCATAGCTTTTGAAACCCAAACACTGTGGCAATTGAAACAATAATGGCCGTAGTTACTAAAATTATTTTAGAGTTTTTCTGAAAAAATAGCCATATCCTATCATTCATTTCCGATGATCGAAATGCTTCGCTTAGGCTATTGTCGTCGTTTTTCATACTGCCTATCTACAAATTATTGAAATGAGCAAAATATTTCGTACAAATATGGCAAATAAAATATTTATGCACAAATGTTTTTATGGGGATAATATTGATATGGGAGTTTTGGAGCTTTCTCCCAATGAAAGCCACCACCTGTATAATGTTATGCGTATGCAAATTGGATCGAAAATCATCGCATTGAACGGCAAGGGAATCCATGCTTACGGCACATTAATTGCGATAGATAAAAAACATGCACGAATTAGGATTGAAAGAATAACCACATTTGCATACCCGAATCATCCCATAACTCTCTTGCAGGCTGTACTAAAAAACAATAACAATAATTACATTGTGCGTGAGGCAACGGCAATTGGGGTATCGGAGATAATATTTTTTGAAACGCGAAACACGGAATGTAAACTCAAAGGGAAAATATGTGATAAATTTTTTCATTTGCAACAAATTGCCATTGAATCATGCAAACAGTCCGGGAACCCATTTCTGCCAAAAATTTCATACTTTGAAAAACTTGAGAAAATCAATTCATTGCCATTTGACATAAGACTTTTCGGTGGGTTGAGAGAACATTCTCAACCATTAAAAACAGCCCTTCCCATTCCTCTCTTGAAGTCAAATGTCTGTATCGCGATAGGACCCGAGGGAGATTTTTCTCCCTCCGAATATGCATATTTGCAACAAAATGATTTTATCCCATGTAGACTTACGCAAAATATCCTGCGTTCGGAAACCGCTGCCATTTATGCACTAAGCGTCCTTGACCAACTCATCAACTCTTAATATTTCGGTGTACGGTGTATGGAATAAAATAAACTCCTCACGCTTAGCACCGGGCTCAAAGAAAGCTCCTCCTCCTACATATGTGGAATATGTGGAAAAACGTGAACAAAAGCTAGCAATAGCGTATCACACATTACATACTCCTTATGGAGTAGCGTCTTCCGAATCTAAGGATACGGGAGCTATGGGTTCCAACTTAACCGCTTTCGATGATAAGTAATTGCGCAACCTATAGCTATAGGCATGTGGTACAATTTTATCTCCCACCGTAGACTTAAATTCAGCAACAAACAATAGGTCAGCTTTTTCCTTACTAACACTTACCAAACGCGTACCCTCCGGGTGAATAAGATGTAATGTATTTAACACCACAACCAACGATTCCGGTATTTTAGATAATTGACCAGATTTTTCCAATGCAGGTAACAATACGTCATGACAAAAGCCTATCTCACAGTTATACTGCGGAGAAAAACTTTCTAATTTTTCTGTCACTTCCTCGTATTGCACGATTCTGGGATTTTTTACAAAGCCCTCTACCCACTGCAACATTGAGCCAAGAGCTCGTTCATAATACTCCTTGTGGCATTTTTCGATTACACTTGGATCAACCCAATCCAAACCCCTCCCATATATCCTATCAAGCTCGGCAGATTCCTCCGGAGTAACATCTCGCGTTATTACAACCCCATTGGGATTCATTGGTCGAAACTTAGGAACGTCACCAACATCATCCATGTGCACTACTTTTTCCTAAAAAATTCGAAAGTCAAACTTTTTTGCAAACTTTTTTTGAAAAGCCTAAAAAAGCCTAAAGAATAACCCAATATAGTGCTGTTTTTAAGCGGAGGCATCAAGTTAACAAAGAGGGAAAAAAGTAATGGAGACAAAAGCGCATAGGAGATATGATATGGCGGATGAATTATGGAATGGAATAGAAGGGTTGTTGCTTGGAGGGAAATGGAAAGTTGGCGGGCGGGCATGGGAGAGATAATCGTCAGTTTATAAATGCCGTGTTCTGGATGTTTAAGACCGGGACACCGTGAAGGAGTCTTCCAGCGGATTTTGGTGACTGGAAGAACACACATCGCAGATTTAGCCACTGGAGGGATCGTGGTATGTGGAAAAGTTTGGCTGATAAGTTGTGTGGAGAATCCGGACCTGCAGTGGGTGAGGATAGTCCACATACATTAAAGTTTACGAGCATGATATTGGAGCAAAGGGAAGTGGCCATAACACGCACAAAAAGTAGCTTAATGCGAAATTACATCTGGTTACGTATAAGGCTGGTCATCTGCTTAGAGCGTGTCGTCAAATAAAGCATTGACAAAATGAAAAAGAAGGGCAAAAGCGTGGAGCATGGATTAAAAGCATACAAAGTATCGAGGCTTGCAACTCAGCTTATACAAGAGCGATGCATAGACAAAGATGGTCAAATTTATAAGCTTATCCAACGGAAATGTTACTAACCCATAACCCAGGAGTCGGGGACAAAGAATAGTTTTCCCGATCTCAAAGATAAGCATTTGGGAGAGTTTTAAATGTTTTTAAGCATTTTTTATAGGAGTTTTTGCACAAAATCGCTCTTAGGGGAGTTTCGCTGCAATTTCCGGATGGTGAATTTCCGTAAACCCTCATCCTGTCAGGGTTTATCGGAATTCAAGGACTGCAAAAACAAGTCTCCAAAAATTGCATATTTGCTGCCCGTTTTTGCGCTTTGCTGCCTAAAGAAATTACCAATGCAAAATTACAAAATTTTTGATCCTAGGCCATAAACCCACTTATACTGTTGAACGGAGAGGCGAGGTATTTCCACGCCATCATGGCGGGGAAAGTCACCGCTGCCAGGGAGGAAGAAAATGATGTCCTCCTCGCCCTTGCGGATAGTTACTTCCGGGATGGCATAGGGACGATGGAAGGAAATCTTCCCCCCGCAGCGGGTGGAGATCTGGGGTACGAAATATCTGGTGATGGGTATGTTAATGCCGTGGACCTGGCTGCCAGTGCCGCTGGGAATGGGGATCCCCGGGGCATGGAAAGGGTCAACGACTATACCATGGGAGTTTTGGATGCCCACGTTGGCCGGGAGATGGGAACCATGGATGACCCCACCGCTGGGGTGGAACAGTATGTCAGCGGGAAAAGGGATATATCGACCAGTGTGCCCACATCGTGGGGGACCGTGGAGGTAACATCGGCTTCCCTGCCTGAGGAATACCGTGCCCAGCTGCGTGACAACATCTACGAAGGTGCTAGGAAGTTGGTCCGTACACGGTCGGAAAAGAAACACCTGTTATCGGGCATTGGGCTTATGAATTTTCCAGCCACCTATCGTGGTACTAGCGATGATAAGAGGGCCCTTGATGTGTTCGGCAATGTGCAACTCGCCATGCACCCTCTGAGCCCAGATAATATCAATACCCACCTGCGGAATATGCAAACCTTTGCGAAGAAATTTAAGTACGTGCCCGATGGATACGTTGGAGAGATCAGTGTCCGTGTGAATGGTATGAAGGATGGCTATGGAGCTGCCGTGTGGTCTGATATTCTCCACACAGCCATGGAGAATGGGGGAGAAGGTATCGCTTCCCAGTTTTCAAAGGATACGCTGATCCGAGCATACCTGATCCATGACCTGACCTATGAGGAAGGGATGGACCCCGGGGAAGCACTGAAACATGTCAATGGTTT
>JAITAS010000035.1 GCA_031284015.1 Puniceicoccales bacterium
CGGCTGTTCTCTCCTTTACATTCCTCCCTATTCTCCAGACCTAAACCCATTGAGAAATTCTGGGCTCATCTAAAAAAGATGCTTTGCTATATTTTGCCAACTTCTCCTTCCTTCTTTTCTGTTCTTCAGCGCGCCTTTGTTAAGTGAAATGAGTATAGGATAAAAGCAAATAAAAGGTCTTAGGACATTTTTTCATTAATTTTCCCTATGCTCAAGACTCAAAAAGGACCATTGACATAGCGAGAAAGAAGAGGCCTTAAAAAAATAAGGGCATATTTTCCGAAATCGCGTGGGAAGCCGTGGGTGGATGACCGAAGAGTGATCGGCAGGATAGTGTACGTACTCCAAAACGGCTTAAAAGGCGAGATGCATCGAAGAGGTATTGGCCACAAGACGCTTTACAACCGCTTTGTAAGGTGGAGCAAGAAAGGAGTGTTTGCGAAAATTCTGCAAAAATTGTCCAAGGAGGAGTCCAAAATTTTGATGGTCGACGCAACCCATTTGAAAGTTCACAAAACGGCGGCAAGACTGAAAAGAGGAGGGCTTCGCCGCAAGCTACATGCCGTTTGCGATGGCCTTTGGCGACCGGTGGAGTTACTGCCGTCGGCGAGGACGGTTTGGAATGGAAATGGTATCGTTGGCGCTGGAAAACAATCCAAAGGTCTAGTGGAGGCGAGCTATCCACAGGCAGACGAAGGATACGGCGCCGACTGGTTCCGAAAGGGCTGAGATGGCGTGTAACAGAACCGCGCATACTATTCACAAGCAGCCGCAAACTCCAGCAACCCTAGGACATGGACTTGCATAAACGGCGCCACAAAATTGAAAACATATTCGATAGATTGAAGAATTGACGCCGCATCGCCACCCGCTACGATCATCGCACTCACACCTTCTCTCTTTTGACATTGAAACTATTTGCCGGTTCTTCCGAAACTTCAGATTGTTTATGGTAAATACCATCGCTATTGTTGATGTTGATAGCTAACGATTTTTTGCCCGCTTCCTCGATGGCACCTGAGGGCAATGCCTTCGTAGCGGTGTGTTGATTGCTAGGTTGCCCTACGACTCATTTAAAGACAACAATGTGACCATTCTTTCCAATGAAAATTAAAGTGCTCCTTTCCCATAAACAATCGAAACTGGGAAATGTGAAAATCAACGTCCAAGTATAAGAGAAAAAGCATTGAAATGGTGACCGGATCAAGTCGACGTTACGAGCTCTACCCAAGCGAAGTGACGATGATGATCTATGACATGGTTTTCGAAAGAGCAAAACATGTAGTCTAAGAAATTTTTACGAAGGTTTTCATAGGCAAACATAGGCAAATTTTGCGGAGATCTTTCTTGCCAAAGAATACCAAGTAAAGCATCAGAAAAAGCAGCAAAAAGTACCAAATAAGGATGACACAAGCGAAAAACAAACCTGGCCTTTCACGTTTTCTTGAGCACCTATGTCATTCCCTTAGAATGTTAGTTTAGAATTTTTTGTTCCACAGATTGGACATTCACAAATTTCAATATCCGATTTTTTCAGGTAAAATTCTCCGCATTTTTTACACCAAAATAAGCGGCTATTCCCCTTTAAACATAGAGCTTTTTCGTTGGCTTCGATGACCAATAATTCCAAAATAGCAACACCGCTCGATAAAATCAAAGAAAAATCACAAAAAGTCATATAATCACGATTACTCTTGATTGATAGTGTCTGTTATCGGTACACTTTGGTCGACGGTGTCAACCGATTCAGTGTTAACTGTATCGGAAACAACTTTTTGTTGTTTCTTGGATTTCTGAGGTGAGGCAGATTTTTTTGCAGTAATACTGTGCTTTTTCGACTTTGAATAGCCAATATCATTGCCGAGGACCAACTCGATTATAGCCATCTTGGCGGCATCACCCATGCGTGGCATAAGTTTATAGATCCGCGAATATCCACCATTTCTTTTGACAAATTCATGTGCCCTATCGTTGAACAAAATAGCTACAGCATCTTCATCTTTTATTCGGGAGATCGACAAACGGCGATAATGTAACTTTTGGGATGAATCTTCCGTCAAATAAGCTTTTTTAGCCATTGTAATAATTTTTTCGACGAATGGACGTAACGCCTTTGCTTTTGCCAAAGTGGTTTCTATTTTTCCATGGCGCAACAACGCCACTGCCAAATTCGCCATCAAAGCTTCGCGATGTTCTTTCGTACAACCCAACAAATATCTATGTTTTCCGTGGCGCATCTTTCCCTTAAATTTGTGTTAAAATAAATTCTTCATCGATCCAATAAACGCTCTTCTACTTTCATTCCGAGCGAAAGCCCAATTTCTTCCATTTTTTCTTTGATTTCATTCAGAGATTTTTTACCAAAATTTCTATACCTCAACATTTCAGCTTCCGTCTTCATGACCAACTCTCCGACAGTCATAATGTTAGCATTATTCAGGCAATTAGCAGCACGAACAGACAACTCAATTTCATTAACACTCATATTAAGAAGTTTGCGCAGACGATTTTGATCATCATCGGCCTCCTTGGTAGCATCTTCGAAAACTACATCTCCTTCGGCAGCCACGTCAAACACATCCAAATGCCGTCGTAAAACGATAGCAGCCTCTTTGAGGGCTTCGGCAGGCGTAATTCTTCCATCGGTCCAAACTTCTAAAACCAACTTGTCATAGTCTGTAATTTGACCAACACGGGTATCTTCAACTGTATATTTGGCAAGTGTAACTGGGCTAAATAATGCATCCACAGGAAGAAGACCTATTTCCGCTCGCCGTTCATGTTGTGATCCAAGAAAATATCCACGACCAACCCGTAGTTCAAGTTGTGCGGCAAATTTTTGTTTTTTATCTAAGGTACAAATGATCTGATCTGGATTTAAAATCTCAAATGCTTCATCTCCAACGATATCATTGGCAAGAACGGGACCTTCACGGTTGACATCAATGGAAAGCATGAGTGGCTCATTGCCTTCCTTTTTGAATAAAACCCTTTTGATATTCAAAATTATATCTGTAACATCTTCTTTTATGCCGGGAATGCTCTGAAATTCGTGACTAACACCTTCTATGGTAACAGCAACTACTGCAGCACCCTCTATGGAACCCAACAGAATCCTACGAAGTGCATTGCCAAGACTATGGGCAAAACCCGCCTCAAATGGCTCGGCAACAAACATTGTATAGGTATCCGTCGCAGTTTGTTCAATCTTATATAACTTATCGGGCAATTCAAATTGATGTAACACCTTAATCATAAAATTTTTCCAAAAACCTAAAGTTAACGACTATAAAACTCAACGATGAGCTGTTCATTTATTTCTTGCGAAATTTCTTCCCGTTCTGGTTCACGGTTTACTACACCACGCAACAATGCTGAATTGAACTCAAGCCACGCAGGAACACTACGGGCACGATTTAGTTCGCAATTGCGCACAACAATTTGGCGAGACGAAGACTTCTCGGCAATTTCTATAACTTCACCCGCTCTACAAATATAATTCGGGATATTAACTTTTTTTCCATTTACACGCACATGGCCATGGGTAACAAACTGCCTAGCTGCAGCACGGCTCCTCGCAATTCCAAAGTTGTAAATAACATTGTCCAGCCTCATTTCGAGCAATTTCAAAAAAGCAACTCCCGTAATCCCAGGCTTACCTTTAGCGATAGCGAAATATAAGCGGAACTGTTTTTCCGTTAGTCCATACATGTAACGCACTTTTTGTTTTTCTATGAGTCCAACCGAATAATCCGAAACCTTACGACGCAAACGTGGTCCATGCATCCCTGGAATATACGGCTTTCTTTCCTCCGCATTCCCCGGAGGGAAAACTGACATCGCAAATCTTCGATTAATTCTAGCCCTTGGACCTGTATACCTTGCCATAAATAAAAACTCCTAAATGTTTCAAATGAAACTAAGGCCTTCTCACTTTCCTTGGACGACACCCATTATGAGGAATCGGTGTAACGTCAACAATTTCATCAACGATAAGACCTAATGTTTGAATCGCCCTAATCGCAGCATCACGCCCCATTCCGGGTCCCTTAATCCTTATGCTGACTTCTTTCATTCCGTGTGACATTGCTACTTTACCAGCATCTTGCACAACCATCTGTGCCGCATAGGCCGTCGACTTTCTAGATCCGCGGAAATTACATTTTCCAGAACTGGCCCACGAAATTATACTACCATTTGGGCTAGCAAAGGATACTTTGGTATTATTAAATGTAGCCAAAATGTTACAAATTCCCTTGGTAATATTTTTACATTTTTTGGCTTTTCTTACCGCCGTATCGACGACATCATCGAACAGAGAAGATGCTTTTTCGTTTTTCCCCTCTGTGATAGCGGCTTTTGTATCATTATCTTTGTCTTCGCTCATTTATTTGGATCCTTTAATCACTTTGCCTCTTTTTTTATCACTCCAACTGTCTTGCGAGCACCCTTTCTGGTACGTGCATTCGTTGACGTTCTTTGTCCTCTAACTGGCAAACCTTTATAATGCCTCAACCCACGGTAGCATTTTATCGCTTGTAATCTTTTTAAATTTGCTACAATTTCCCTACGCAAATCACCTTCTATTTTCCATCCGGCAGCATTGATAAAAGACGTAATTTTGTTGATATGCTCCTCGTTTAACTCACGCGCACGCATGTCAGGAACAATTCCGGTTGCTTCTAATATCATTGCCGCACGCGCAGGACCTATTCCTTGAATATACTGCAAGGCATATTCAACTTTCTTACTATCAGGTATATCAACTCCTAAAATACGAGACATAACTTTTTACCATTAAAAATTTTAACAATTCGAATTCCAAAATCATTTTTTGTCCAAAGTCAAGACTTCTGGTGAAATCTCAGTAACTAAAATTGTATGTTCGCAATGGACGGCTAATTTTCCGTCTACGGTTTTGACCGTCCAACCATCGTCGGCAATAAAAACTTTCTCACTGCCAAGGGTCAACATTGGTTCTATGGCCAATGTCATACCAGATTTCAACATTGGTCCTGTTTTAGGTGGACCAAAATTTGGAATTTGTGGATCTTCGTGCATGTTTTTTCCAACTCCATGTCCCACAAAGTCCCTCAGAATGCCGTACCTATGTTTTTTTGCATGGGCTTCTATGGCATGGGAAATATCTCCAATTCTGTTGCCTGCAACTGCTTGCGCGATGCCAAGATCCAAAGCTTCTTCAGCTACCCTAACGAATTGATCGACTTCCTTCGAAACGTTACCTATGCGTACGGTTCTCGTATTATCCCCGACATACCCGTTGTAAAATACGGCGACATCTATGCTAACGATATCTCCATCTTTTAAAAATACAGTCTTCGATGGAATACCGTGGACAACTTCATCATTTATCGAGATACACGAATAGGCTGGATAAGGTGTTACGCGGCCAGGATATTTAAAAGTAGCACTTTGGGCTCCCAATTCTACCATCAAATCCCGACCAAAACAATCCAAGTCGTAGGTACTAACTCCTACATCCGCATATTCGGACATTGCGTTTAAAATTTTCGCGGCTACCGCCCCCGCTGCACGCATTTTCACAATCTCCTCCGCTGTTTTTATTGTAATCATTTACAATGTCCTTTCCCATAACATACTGCCAACCATGCAATAATAATTCCCAGTAGAACGGCCATGGCGATGTAAATGGTTTTGTGAATCTTGGGAGCATTGCTCAGAGATTCAACTTTACTGTTCGTACGAATCTTTATCTTTTTCAAAAAGCCGTCGTAATTTTTTTGCAATAGATGACCTTCTATCTGCTTCATGGTATCAAGAACAACCCCAACCGAAATCAACGTTCCAGTTCCTCCAAAAAACAATGCAATGGAATATGGAATGCCAAAGGAAAAAAACAATAGATCTGGCAGTAGTGCTATTGCCGTCAAAAATACCGCTCCTGCCAACGTTAGGCGAGTCATAACAAAGTCTAAAAACGTGGCTGTAGAATCTCCCGGTTTAATTCCTGGAATATACCCTCCATTTTTTTTCAAATCATCTGCTATCTGAACAGGACGAAACATTATCGATACCCAAAAATAACTAAAACACAAAATAAGCAAACCGTACAAAAAATAGTAAACGGTTGAGCCATGACTTAAAACCATGGAAGCTTTTTGGAAAAATCTTATGCCTGTCGCAGCTCCCACATAGGCAAATATCTGTTGCGGAAAAAGTAATATAGCACTCGCAAAAATTACCGGCATAACGCCCGAATAGTTGATTTTTAAAGGAAGATAGGAAGATTGACCGGCATACATTTTGCGTCCAACTATGCGGGAAACATACTGTACTGGAATTTTTCTATCCGCCTGGGTGACCGATATCATTAGCGCGACAACCGAAATTAATAGGGTAACCATCAATATCACATGCCATAGTCCGAGAACTTGAGGTATTCCCGTGGACACTTTAAACATTTTGATTGCTTGAATGATAGCGCTAGGCATTGAGGACAAAATTCCTGCAGCAATTAAAAGGGAAATTCCATTTCCTATGCCAACTTGAGAAATTTGCTCTCCTATCCAAACCAAAATTAATGTACCAGTTGTTAAAAATATTGTTGAAGTTATAAAAAATGAGACACCACTCCTAGTGATAATATTGCCATATTCATTTGCATTAAACCCATAAAAAAGTTTATCGGGGTAATTAGCCAAGGCCATAACCAATAACCATCCTTGAATTAAGCAAACAATAACCGTCAGGTATCGAGTATACTGTGCTATTTTCTGCCTACCCACTTCTCCTTCGTGTTGTAATCTAGCCAATGCTGGATTTATAGCTCCCAAAAGTTGCATGATAATGGATGCACTTATGTATGGCATAATACCAAGCCCAAATACAGCTCCCTTCAATAGGGCTCCTCCCGTAAACATATTATAGAGATCCATTATTCCACCCGACGAAGATGTTTTGGATATCATAAAATTTGTGAGAGGTAATGGATCTAAGCCAGGCAATGGAATGCTAGCCCCAAGACGGGCAACGAACAATAATGCAAGCGTAATAACAATCCTATTGCGCAGATCCGTAATTTTAAAACAATTTAAAAAGGCCGAAAACATTACAATGCAATCAATTTCCCCGTGATTCGTCCAACAAAACTACTACTTTGCCTCCCACACTTTCTATGGCCTCAATGGCACTTCTAGAAAATTTATCGGCAATTACTGTAATTGGTTTAGAAAGAGTTACTCCGCCGAGTACCTTAACAAGGGATTCTCCATTTCTGACTAATCCCAGTTGTTGCATACATGGCTTATCAATAGTGTCGAGCTGGAGATCAACCAAATCCTGTAAACTTACGATAGTAAACGGTACACGAAATTTTTTATTAGAAAACCCACGGATGGGGAAATGTCTATAAAACGGAATTCCGCTACAACATGGTGCTGGACTATACCCAGCACGTGCCTTACCTCCCTTATGGCCACGACCTGCAGTTTTCCCTTGTCCGGAACCAACTCCCTTGCCCCGCCGTTTGGTATTCCTTGAGCAAGCTAAGATTTTTGGCAATTCATTAAGTTTCATTAGTCAAATCCTTTTTATACAACCTCATCTCCCGTTGCGGTTCGTATTCGTTTGATTAGCGCATACGTCCGCATTTTTCCTAGGGCATCCAAGGTTGCATTAACAACTGAAATTTGATTGTTGGACCCCATCGATTTCGTCAATACATCTTTTACTCCCAACATTTCAAGGACGGCACGAACTCCACCGCCGGCAATAACTCCTGTTCCTGGGGCCGCTGGGCGCAGTAAAACGCAACCTCCGTCGGAAACGCCTATGGCCATATGGGGAACGGTAGCTTCGTTTAACTGAAATGATGTCATATTCTTTTTAGCCCGTTCGGTTCCCTTTTTAATTGCTTCGGGAACTTCTTTGGCCTTTCCATATCCAACCCCTATTCTTCCCTTTTGATCTCCCACAACAACCAATGCGGCGAACCCAAACCGCCTACCACCCTGAACAACCTTTGCACAACGGTTTACATGAATAACCTTTTCCTTCAACTCCCCCCGCTCGAGTTTTATCGAATGACTGGCATCACTTCCTTGCTTCTTGCGAAAATTATTGGCTTTTTTTTCTGATTTTTTAAAATCGTTCATATTTAACCCTACGTACTAAAACGACAAACCTATTTCACGAGCTGCATCGGCAAAGCTTTGTACACAACCATGATATTTTCGCCCTCCCCTATCGAACACAACCTGCTTTATTCCAGAAGAAACAGCCTTTTCTCCAAACATCTTTCCCAACAAGGCCGCTCCGGTAACATTAGCAATCGCCTTCTTCGCCCTTGCTTCCTTCGTTAGGGTACTTAAAAATACTAGCGTATTGCCGATTTCATCATTTATACACTGGGCATAAATATGTTTCCCAGAAAATTTTACGGACAACCTCGGCCTTGTTGCAGTACCTACGATGTGCTTTCTAATCCGCTTTCTTCGTTTCTCGCTACATACTTTTTTATCAATTTGCATACCTTAATCCTTAACACAATATCTTTTTAATCATGCCGTCTTCTTTCCTTCCTTGCGCCTTACAAATTCTCCCACTATTCTAACTCCTTTGCCCTTATAAGGTTCAATGGGATAAAATCTTTTTATGTCGGCAGCCACCTGCCCGACAAGCTTTTTATCAACACCATTTACGGCAATCTTTGTTCCCGATGGATCGATTCCAAGTTTAATTCCGTTTGGGATCGCATATAGGATTTCGTGGGAATAACCGAGGCTAAGATCCAAGACATTCTGCCCTTTCATCGTTGCCTTAAATCCGACACCATTTATTTCGAGATTTTTTGAATATCCACTGGCAACACCAACCACCATTGCATTTATTATCGATCTAACGGTCCCATGCATCATGCAAGAATGCTTATCATTTTCATTCCTGCTGTACACACGTATTTCATTTTCAGCATGTTTAATGATGACAGAATTGTCAAAGGTTCTTTCGTTTTTACCCAACGGACCTTCGACCGCAACATGGCTACCGTCAACAACAACCTTTACCTTCGAAGGAATACATATGGGAGACTTACCTATCCTACTCATTTCAATATCCACCTATAAAATGTAACATATTAGCTCGCCACCAATTCCCAATTGCTTGGCCACTTTCCCCGACAAAATACCCTTGGAAGTTGATAAAACACATTCTCCCATACCGCCTAGAATCGATGGAATTTTTTCTCTAGAAGCATATTGACGGCGACCGGGTTTGCTAAGCCTACTAACTTCAGTGATAGCAGGGACACCATTTACATACTTCAAGAATACTTTCAATGCGAAATGCCCATCGGCCACCTGTTCTTTCACGAAATCTTTTATATACCCATTATCCTTAAAAATTTTCGCTATCCCATCTATCAAAGCCGACCACTGCACGCGACAGCTTTCCTTATTCGTTTTGCTAGCGTTTCTCAAGATTGTTATAAAATTACCTATGACGTCCATTTTTCCCTCATTCAAAATTACCACGATGACTTTGTTATTCCTGGAATTTCACCACAGGACGCCATCTCCCTTAATTGCAACCTCGAGACTCCAAACCATCCGTGAAATCCCCTTGCTCGTCCAGTAATGGCACATCTATTCCTGACCCTAACCTTTGAAGAATTTCTTGGCAATTTGGCTAATCTCCTTTGAGCATCGAAATATTCCTTGTCCGACAAATTAACATCCAACAATTTACGCTTCAACTCCTTCCTCCGTTCGGCATAAAGAGCCACCAACCTGATCCTTTTATTATTTCTAGCGACTGTAGATTTTTTTGCCATACGTAAAATACTTTCCAAGTTCTATAACTTTTTTCTAAATGGCATTCCAAATTTTGACAGCAAAGCATGACCTTGTTTATCATCATTGGCCGACGTGACAAAAGTTATATCCATTCCGACCAATTTTCTTTCCCGATCTATGTTTATTTCAGGAAAAATTGTATGATCGCTTATCCCCATATTATAGTTGCCATGTCCATCCATTCTGTTTGAAATACCGCGAAAGTCACGAATTTTAGGTAATGTGACAAAGATCAGCTTTAATAAAAATTCGTACATGTTATTAGCACGCAACGTAACCATTGCTCCCACGGTCATACCTTTTCTCAATTTAAAATTCGAAATGCTTTTTTTGGACTTTGTTAGAATGGATTTTTGCCCGGCTATTAGCGAAATTTCTTTTTGAATTTCCTGGATTAATGTTTTGTCCGCGTCAGCACTAATGGCTGAATTGATCACTATCTTTTTTAATTTGGGAATTTGATGACAATTTTTCAATGCAAATTCTTTTGCCAGCTCAGCGGAAATACGCTCATCGTATAACTTTTTAAAATATGGCTTGTTCATTTGAGAATTCATCTATTCATTCCTATACCTGGAACACCCAAAAAAAATTGCTAAAAAAATCAAGCATTTTTATTCTTCCCTTTTGCACCTTCCACTTCCTTCTTTGCCGATTTTAGTGCAACGTTCGACAGATGAATGGGCATCAGTTTATCGACAATCGTTCCATTCGGATATTCCTGCGACTTAGGCATATGTTTCTTTACAATGGCGACTCCTTCGACGATAACTTTTCTTTTTTTTCGCAAAATCTTGATAACTTTTCCGGTTTGATTCTTAGCATCTCCCGCTATGACAATAACTTCATCGCCTCTCTTTAATACCTGTTTCATATTACCTCCAAAGCCAACGAGATTATTTTAGCAAAATTTTTCTGTCTCAGTTCTCTTGCTACCGGGCCGAAAATTCTAGTGCCCTTTGGATTTTTTTTGTCATCTATTATTACGCAAGCATTGCTATCAAACCTCAAATAACTTCCATCATCTCGCCTGATTGGATACTTGGTCCTTACTATTACGGCAGACACAACTGCTCCTTTTTTGATTGTAGATTCAGGAATACTCGATTGAACACTACAAATAATTATATCCCCAATGGTAGCGGTTCGTTTATTTTGACCAAGTCGCCTTATCATTTTGACCTGCTTGGCTCCCACATTGTCTGCAACCTCTAGAATACTTTCCTGTTGTAACATAACCCTTTCCTCCATTTACATAGCGCTGGCAGCCGTGCTTATAATACTACCTACCCGCCACCGTTTTAACCTACTCAATGGCCTTGTTTCGAAAACGCGCACAGAGTCTCCGATGCCACATTTATTATCCTCATCGTGGGCATAAATAACAGTTTTACGCCTTACTTCTTTTTGATAAATAGCATGGGGAACTTTGTAAAAACAAGCGACCTTTATTGTTTTATCCCCTGACTTTTTAATGACACTGCCCACTAAAAATTTCCTAGAATTTCTTCTGCTTTTATTCTCGTTCTCCATAGTCTAATCCTTTTTTGCATATTTTCAGACCCATAAGCCTAGCTATATTTCGCCTTATTTCAGAAAACTTGTGTGTTTTTTCCAATTGTCCAATTTTGCGTTTCAGTCTCAGATGTATGAGCTCGTCTCGCAATTCCAATTCCTTTTGACAAACTTCTTGGTAAGTTAAATCAACAAAATTCTTATTTTTCATGCATCCTCCTTTACTGATTTTGTTCCTCACGGCAGATAAAACGACAATGCACAGGCAATTTACAATCGGCCAACCGTGTAGCTTCACGAGCCAGAGTTGCTGATACGCCAGCAACTTCAAAAATAATATTCCCCGGCTTAATGATCGACACCCAATATTCCACACCACCTTTTCCTTTACCCATGCGAGTTTCAGCTGGTTTCTTAGTAATCGGCTTTTGAGGGAACAGACGCATCCAAACTTTTCCTTTCCTTTTCAGATGCCTATTGATAGCAACACGAGCAGCTTCCAACTGGGCAGATGTAAGACTTCCGCGCTCGAATGATTGTATGGCAAAGTCGCCAAATGCGATGGTATCACCACCTTTGGCATTGCCACGATTGCGCCCTTTTTGCACCTTCCTATATTTGGTCTTTGATGGTAATAAATTGCTCATGATGGATCCACCTATTTATCCGATTTTTTTCGAGAAAATACTTCTTCCTTTTGATTAAATACCCAACACTTAATTCCTATTTTCCCCGCCGACGTATTGGCTTCAGCAAAGCCATAATCAATGTTTGCCCTCAGCGTATGCAAAGGAACACAACCATCCTTTTGCTCCTCTGTCCTAGCAATTTCGGCACCTCCAAGTCTCCCGGAGCAGCGAACTCTTATGCCATTGGCTCCAAAACTCATGGCTGACTGTACAACTTTTTTGAGAGCACGCCTAAAAGCAACTCTGCGTTCTATCTGCATTGCAACATTTTCTGCCACAAGCTGCGCAACCAAATCTGGACGCTTAATCTCCTGAACATCAACTATTACATCGGAATTAGTCAATGCTTTTAATTCATCTGTTAACTTGTCAAGTTCCTTACCCTTGACCCCTATGATTACTCCTGGCCTTGGGGTGGCAAGTTTTACCCGAACCTTATCTCCGGAACGTTCAATGTCAATGCGTGCAATGGATACATACTTCAACTTTGCTTTAATGAAATGACGTATTTTATAGTCATTTACCAGAAATTTTGAAAAGCTCTTGCCATCTGCAAACCAACGGGAACGCCAATCACGCCGAATTGGCAAACGAAAAACCACAGGATTGACCTTCTGACCCATAATAATCTTAAATTACCTTTCTCCAACATTCTTTAAAATAACACGGATATGTGACATACGTTTTTTTATTGGATGCGCCGACCCTCTAGCCGCTGGAATAAAACGCTTTAAAACGGGGCCTTCTTCTACTATCACAGACTCAACTCGCAACCTATTAGCTGCCAAATTACTATTGTTTTCCGCATTTGCTATAGCACTATGAAGGAGATCTTCTATTAGCCTTGCAGATTTTCTACGAATACATTTTACAAAAGCTACCGCATCAAGAGCAGGTTTTCCTTTCAATAACCGTGCCACATCCCGAACTTTCTTCGCCGAAATTTTAGCATATTTCAATTCTGCTTTCGGATCTTCCGACTCTTTCCCTGGCACCTTTTTTTTCATCTATTTCTCCTTAGGCCTTCTGAGTATGCGGATTATGCGATTTGAACACTCTAGTTGGCGCGAATTCTCCTAATTTGTGTCCGACCATGTTTTCGGTTACGTAAATGTCAATAAACTTTTTCCCATTATGCACCAAAAAGGTCATGCCAACGAAATCCGGTGTAATTGTGGATCTCCTAGACCACGTTTTGATGGGCTTTCGAATCCCCGACGACAACACTCCTGCAACCTTATCAGCCAGGCTGACATCTACAAAAAAACCTTTTTTCTTCGATCGCGTCATTGCTTATACCTTATTTTCAACTTTTCCTAATTTTTCTACCATTTCTCCTAATGATAATGGAATTATTTGAAGGCTTAGACCTTCTGCGAGTTGGTTTGCCTTTAGACAATTGTCCCCACGGAGAAACAGGATGTCCTCCTCCGGAAGTTTTTCCATGCCCCCCCCCCATGGGATGATCAATAGGATTCATCGCAACACCACGAACCCTTGGACGATGACCGAACCATCGATTACGCCCGGCTTTTCCAAGAGATATTTTCCCCCTTTCTGCATTGCCAATTTCTCCAATTGTTGCCCGACAACGGGAATGAATATATCGAGTTTCTCCACTTGGCATTCGCAAAGTAGCTCTATTGCCATCAATTGCTACTAACTGCGCAGCAGCTCCTGCTGCACGGACCAGCTGGGCTCCATTACCTGGCTCATGCTCTATACAGTGAACCTTTAACCCTTGTGGTATTAGAAATAAGGGCAAAGCCATTCCGTCACCATATTCATCTTGGGGTTCATTCGAGCTCATTACGGCAACCCCTTCCGCCATTTTTTCAGTTGCCAAAATGTAACGTTTTTCTCCATCTGCATATTTTAGCAATGCAATATTTGCAGATCGATTGGGATCGTATTCTATACGTTCAACAATGGCAGGAATATCGATTTTATCCCTTCTAAAATCTATAATGCGCAATAATCTTTTGTGTCCGCCACCCCTCCTGCGCATTGTTATACGTCCATAGCAGTTGCGGCCATTTATGCGCAACTTACTTTGTATCAACCTTCTGTTAGGTGCATTTACCTTGGAAACATTTACCTTGGCTCTTACTAGGAACCGCTGTCCCGGAGTGATTGGTCTTAATTTTACAATAGCCATTTATTTTTCCCTTACACATTTTTGTTTACATTACTTGACCATCAAGCCACGTCTATTTTATCTCCATCCTTTAAAACAACTATTGCCTTTTTCTTTTTTCCAACCAGGGTATAACGACGAGAGAATTTCGAACGAACACGTTTAGGCCTTCCATAACAATTTATCACATTTACCCTAACAACTTTTACGTTAAACGTCAATTCAATGGCTTTTGCAATTTGTCCTTTGCTAGCTTTTGGGTCAACTACAAAGACGTATTGTTGCTGATCTGACAGCAATGCATTCGATTTTTCCGTGAGTAAAATTTCTTTTAAAATCCCAAAGTTTTCCATTTGATTTTACTCCTTATTGTCCGCTAGACGTGTCACCATGGTTTTCAGGGCATCCTCACTGAGGACAATATTTTTATGGCGCACCACATCGAATGCATTCAACGAATGACCATCAATCATAAACACACGTTCAATATTTCTAGATGCTAAAACGAAGTTCGCATCAAAACTATCATCGACAAATAAAATAGAACCGTTTTTGAATGCCCTTTCTAGTATAGCGTTGATTTTTTTTGTTTTCGGCCCCCCATCGCAAATTAATTTATCAACCACCGCCAAATCTCCTTCGATGGCCTTATCGGATAAGGCCCGCATAAGAGCAAGGCGTTTTACTCGCCTATTAATTTTTTGCGAATAATCACGAGGCTTGGGTCCAAATACAACACCACCGCCTGCCCAAATCGGACTACGTTTGGATCCCTGACGTGCCATGCCAGTTCCCTTCTGGCGATATGGTTTTTTCCCTGTGCCGGAGACATCACCTCTGTCTTTGGTACAAGCATTCCCTTGTCTCAAATTAGCTCCAAGGGCGACCAGATACTGCTTTAGCGCAACGACTCCTTTATCGCCTTCCAAAGGCATGAAACCAGGAATATCACTTTCCGAACAGGAAGAAAAATCACTGCTGTAGAATTTAAGTTTCACTTTTTCTCCTTCAATGACTTTTTGGCACGGCGAACAATAATGTACTCACCTTTTGTCCCCGGAAAGCTACCCTTAATAACCAAAAGTCGCTTTTCAACATTTGTATCTATGATTTCCAAATTCTGGATGGTACGGTGCTCATTTCCAGCATGACCTGGCATCTTTCGCCCCTTAAAAACATGCCCGGGCCATTGACGTTGGCCATAGGATCCGCCTCGCCTGTGAAACATTGACCCATGGGAAGCTGGTCCTCCTGAAAATCCATGGCGTTTCATAACACCCTGAAAACCCTTACCCTTTGTCTTCCCTATTACATCAACAAGCTCACCTTTTACAAATTCGTCAACGGGCACACTCGTGCCAACTTCGTACAGATTAACATCGTCAATTCTAAGCTCTTTCAATGTATCAAAATGAGGAAGCACCTTCCCATCAGTTTCTTTGGCCTTTTTCCCTACAAATCCAAATTGAACCGCAGAATAACCATCAGAATCTAAGGTTCTAACATCGGCAACAAACGTTTTGCACATCTCAACAACGGTGACGGGTACTAACGCACCGACCGCATTGTATAGTTGCGTCATGCCGGCCTTTTTGCCTATCATCAAAATGTTTCTTTTCTTATCTTTCATACTAAACGGCAGGCCCTTCCCCCTGCTTTAGATTTAGTTTCTATAAATCTTACGTTGGTTAAAAAGCAAGCATAAATTTTAATCAGGCAGCCATTAAATCAATTTTTATTTCAACGCCCGCTGGTAAATTTAACTTTTTTAGCGAATCAACGGTATCTGCCGTTGGATCAAAAATATCAACAAGCCTAGCGTGAGACCTTATTTCAAATTGATCCGACGACTTTTTGTTAACATGGGGAGACCTATTAACGCAAAACTTTTTAATATTGATTGGTAGCGGGATGGGCCCAAAAACATTGGCACCGGAACGCTTCGCAGCTTCGACGATATCGATACCAGCCTGGTCGGCCAACCGATAGTCAAAACTTTTGAGCTTTATTCTAATTTTTTGTTTCGCCGCTGATTTGGTTTTCTTTACTATCATAGGATAAAATCTCCTCTATTTATTATTTATTGCCTGTGGCATTTTCAATGATTTTCGCCAACAAACTAGCTGGCACTTGTTCGAAATGGGAAGGTTCCATCGTATATGTTGCCCTTCCTTTTGACAATGAACGGACATCCGTTGCATATCCAAACATCATTTCAAGTGGCACGAATGCACATATCACCGTAAGGTTATTTTTTGCTTCTATTCCTTGAATTTGTCCACGACGCCGATTTAAGTCACCGACAATATCTCCTTGGTATTCCTCCGGTGTAACAACATCGACTCGCATGATAGGCTCTAATAAAATTGGATTTGCTTTGCGCATTGCCTCTTTAAATCCGAAAATACCAGCCATTTTGAACGCCATTTCTGAAGAATCTACTTCGTGAAAACTACCATCGACGATTTTAGCAACAAAATCCACAACCGGATAGCCTGCAACGACACCCGTTTGGGCTCCCTCCAAGATACCTTCCTGGGTGGGCTTAATGTATTCCTTTGGAATGACACCCCCAACGATTTCATTAATAACCTCTACACCCTTGCCCTTTTCGGCTGGCTCAAGCTTAATAACCGCATGGCCATATTGTCCCCGACCACCAGATTGGCGAATAAATTTTCCTTCGCCGGTCGCTTCGATTGTAATTGTTTCTCGATAGGCAATTTGTGGTCGTCCCGCATCGGCTTCAACCTTAAATTCTCTAAACAAACGGTCTCTTATAATATCAAGATGTAACTCTCCCATTCCGGAAATAATTGTTTGTCCGGTTTCCTGATTGCTGGAAACTTTAAATGTTGGATCTTCTTCAGCCAATCTTTGAAGACCGAGCGACAATTTCATTTGATCCGCCTTTGATTTTGGCTCTATTGACATACTAATAACTGGATCCGGAAATGTTGGCGGCTCGAGGACCAAGTTGAGATTCTTATCGCACAGTGTGTCCCCCGTAACCACACCTCTGATTCCGATAATTGCACAGATGTCACCGGAATAGGCAACTTCTATATCTTCACGTGCATCTGCTTTCATCAAGATAAGGCGGCTCACCCGTTCGGATTTTTTGGTACGAGGATTGTACACTACCTCCCCTTTTTTCAGCTGGCCAGCGTACACACGACAAAAGACTAATTTCCCCACGAATGGGTCAGTCATCAATTTAAATGCTAGCACGGCAACCTTTGCCCCATCATCTGGAACAATTGATGTTTCTTCGTTAGTGTAATCATCTTGAAATGCTCGGACCGGAGGCAAGTCCAAAGGACTTGGTAAATAATTTATAACGGCATCGAGCAACATTTGAACGCCTTTGTTTTTAAAAGCGCTTCCCGGAATAACGCCAATGAATTGCATTGACAATGTCGCTTTTCGAATAGCCACATGTAACTCATCCTCGCCTATCGGCTGCCCTTCCAAATATTTTTCCGCAACTGTGTCGTCAAAATCTGCCAACACTTCGATCAATGATTCCCGATACCTATTGGCATCTTCTTTCATGTCGACTGGAATATCCACCGTATCATACTTCACGCCATTTATCGAATCATCGCGATAGATATAGGCACACATTTTTACTAAGTCGACAAGTCCACACAACTTTTCCCCGGCTCCAATGTTCAAAAACAATGGGTGAGCGTTCCCTCCCAATTTTTCGCGGATATCCTGAACCGCCCCCAAAAAGTCAGCTCCAATCCTATCCATTTTATTGATAAATGCAATGCGCGGAACACTATATTTGTCCATTTGCCTCCAAACAGTCTCAGATTGCGGTTGTACACCTGCGACACCACAGAAAACGGCAACCGCTCCATCGAGAACACGTAACGAACGCTCCACTTCTGCAGTAAAGTCAACGTGTCCTGGTGTATCTATCAAATTAATCCGATGTTTGATGTTCGCATATGGGCCCTCTTTTGTACTCCACCCACAGGAAATTGCAGCCGATGTAATCGTTATGCCACGTTCTTTTTCCTGCTCCATCCAGTCAGTAACAGTTGTCCCTTCATGAACCTCACCTATTTTGTGAACAACACCCGTATAAAATAAAATTCGCTCGGTTGTTGTGGTTTTACCAGCATCTATGTGAGCTGCTATCCCAATATTGCGCGTATACTCCAATGGGGTACCACGATTTTTAGAGTTAACATTTGAAATTTCCTTTACCATGCCTATATTCCCACTTCTACCAACGCAAGTGTGCAAATGCACGATTTGCTTGTGCCATGCGTTGAACATCATCTTTCTTTTTTACAACGGAACCAGTGTTGTTGTAAGCATCCACGATTTCCTGTGCTAATGCCTCATTCATAGGCAATCCCTTCCTTGTCTGCGCAAATTCAATCATCCACCGAAACACCAGCGCATGTTGGCGTTCATAAGGGATTTCGACAGGAATCTGATAGGTTGCACCACCAACACGACGGCTTCTAACTTCTACTTTAGGACGTGTATTCTCAAGAGCTCCCCAAAGCAAATCAATGGGGTCTCCTTTTCCAATCTTTTCACTAACACGTTCGACTGCATCATAAACTATCGACCGAGCTAGATTTTTTTTCCCCCTTTGCATAATCATATTGATCAACTGCGAAATCAACGTATTATTATAGCGTGGGTCTTTTTCAATTTGGCGCTTTACGGCTCTTCTTCGACGAGACATTTTATCTTCCTCCCTTAAGATTGCTTTTGTTTAGGGCGTTTAACCCCATACTTCGAACGACTTCTACGGCGTTTTTCAACACCCGAACAATCAAGGGCTCCACGTACAACGTGATACCTTACACCCGGCAAGTCCTTTACACGTCCTCCACGGACCAAAACCACACTGTGTTCCTGCAACTTATGACCTTCGTCGGGAATATATGCAATGACTTCATTCCCATTCGTTAGGCGGACCTTCGTAACTTTTCGCACGGCTGAATTCGGTTTTTTTGGTGTACGCGTCATTACTTGAATACACGTTCCTCGCCTGAATGGATTCTGATCAAGGGATGGAGCCTTGGTCTTCGCAATCTTTCGAACGCGAGGTCTTTTTATCAATTGATTAATTGTCGGCATTTAATTACTTTTATTTGCTTTTTTCTAACTTCCTTATGAGAAGAATTGAAAGTCATCGATAACGCAAGTATTTTTTACGAAAATTATATTTTTTCTAAGGATCTAGCCCAAAGTATGTGTCTAGCCAAAGGAAAATTGGTTTGTAAAAATGGTATCAAATATCAAAAGAAACCCATGAAAGCCATAGGGACAGTCCTCATAAACCCAAATAAAACAAAAAGAAACAGGCGATGCAAATGGCGGAAAGGAAGATATGAGCAGAACGGTCATAGCGAGTGGCAATGGGGCGCCAATCCTTCAATTTAGCGAACATGTTTTCAATTTTATGGCGTCGCTTATTTATGCAAGTCCACGTCGTCGTAAGGCCGTTGAACTTTACGACTGCCCATGAAGGGTATGCACGGTTCTATCCCGCGCCGCTTCAATCCTTCCCGAAACCAGCTGACGTCATACCCTTTGTCCGCCAACAAATAATCGGCGGCTGGCAAATTTTTCAGCAATTCCGCGGCTTCGACTATGTCGTTGATGTTCCCTGCCGTCAAAGGCAGTCTCACCGGCCGCCCGAAGGCATCGCAGACAGCATGTAATTTGCTGCAAAGTCCCCCTTTTGTCCGCCCAATGTGCCGCGGTGAAGCCCCTCTTTTTCAGACTCGCCACCGTTCTGTGAACTTTTAGGTGCATCGCATCTATCATTAGAATCGTTGCTTTTTCTTTGGCCAGTTTTTGCAATATTTTGGCAAATATTCCTGCCCTGCTCCACCATACGAAGCGGTCATAGAGCATCTTATAGGGCCCGTACTCCCTTGGCGTGTCTTTCCACTTCAGTCCTTTGCGGAAAACGCACACTATTCCGCTGATTGCCCTGCGATCGTCCACCCGCAACTTTCCACGCCATTTCGGAAAATATTGCTTTATTTGTTCAAATGCCTTTCCTCTTACCTACTCCATCGTTGGAGCCTCCAATTTCGTTTCTTGCTCGCAATGTCAATACTTTTCCTATGAGTCCTGTACTCAAGACGAACACCATGAACACAAAAGAAATCGTAGATGTTGACCACAGACTGATCAATGGCTTTTTATGTCTGGAGAATTTTTGCTCATGGTTTAATTGCTAACGGTCATATCATTATTTTTGATGCTTTTGCTGTATTGTTGTAAAAAAGCTTTGGAAAAATTTTGCAAATTTTCTTTTTCTATAAAATATTTCGGGTCTTGCACCAAATTATTTTCCAAGAGAAAATCCGATCTTTGGTAAAAACCGATGACATTTGCGCCATCAAATTTACATACGAAATTCTTTGTTACCAACTGGTAAATACCACCCTTGTAGCTTATGGCGAATTTTGAAGCATTCTGATCAAATAAACTAGAACCAAACGCAAAGTATTTGTGTTTGCTGCCAACCAGATCCAAAATTGATGGCATAATATCGATTTGTTGTGCAACTTCACTGGATTTGCCGACTAATTTGCCATTCGGATCGAAAAACATTATTGGAATGGAGTAACCTCCCAAAGTATTTTTGTAGTATCTTTGTTGAGGACAAGCTATGTGATCGGCCACCAAAACAAACAGTGTATCCTTATACCAATCCATTTGTTCCGCTGTTTTGAAAAATCTCTGCAGCGAGTAATCGGTGTAGGCTATCAATTCTTGTAGTTTTTCATTGCCCCTTGGAAATTTTCCATGTAATCGCTGGGGATACAGAAATGGATGATGGGAAGATAAGGAAAATAAAACCGAGCAAAAAGGCCTTTTGGCTTTGTCCACTTTCTTCGCAACGAACTGAAAGAATTCTTCATCATATACACCCCAACCACTAATGTCCGAAGTTGGACCATCATAATCATATTGGCAATAGTATTCATCAAATTGCGCTTTACTTCTTAGACTATCGAAATTACAGGAATTACGTTTCCCTCCATAGAAAAATAGCGTCGTATACCCATCCTTCTTCAAAATCGATGCCAATGAATTCACAGCATTTTCAGCATATGCACTATTTATGTACGATACATCAAATAGAGGAGGGATGCTTAATACTATGGAGGTTAATCCATCTATGGATGTCGTTCCATTGGCGAACCCATCAAAAATATAGCTTCTATTTATGAGCGAATCTAGAAACGGAGTAAGTGTCACATTTGAATGTTCTTTAAATTTTCCATCAAGCACTCCAACATATTCCGCTGAAAAACTCTCTAAAATGATTATGAATACATTTTTGCCACGAAAATCTGTACATGTATCACAGAATTTTCCTCCCTCATGCTTGGGAGATACTTTTAACAATATGTCATCGCCATCGGGAAAATACTCGCATCGTGGTAAATTTGCCCTTTTCCTTGTATGAAAAATATTAAAAGCTGAATTGTTTACTAAACACGCCATTTGTATACTAGGTGCATAAATATTTGAATCGACTGGTTTTAATGGTTTGCGCTGAAAACCTCCACGAATACAAACGATTAATAATGCGGCAGAAACAAAGGAATAAGCAAAATCCCATTTCCCAATTCCATTGGTTTTGTTTGTTAGACTTAGTTTTAGGGCCGCAAGGATTAAGGCATATACTAATACTAGGCCGATAATGACGACATACCAATATCCAAGTAACATATGGACATATATCGATAGACTTTCTGCTAATAATGCGGATTGTTCAAATATTTCCCCGGACATTCTTTTAAATGTAAAAGAAAAGTACTTTGCATCTATAATGTTCACCAGCAAAGCCAGGAAATTAGCTAAAAGAAACCAGACCGTTGCAAAAGCATTAAAAGTTTTCCAAGAACGAATTTTAAGCGGCAATGACCAAAAAAACCAAACCGGCAAGTTAAAGGTTGCAATTGTTGCTAGGTCAAATCTTATCCCGACCACAAATGTTTTGAAAATATGCCATGGATTTTCACCGGCAAAGATTTTATAGTTACAACAGAAAAACAACAAACGTGCTCCGGAAAAAATCACAAGTAGAACTCCAAATTTACACAATAACGTTTGCCAATATTTTTTCGGATTATTTTTCTGTTGCATAGACACCCTAGTTTCCCAGACTTCTACGGAAGGGTTAACGAAAATTTTTTACATGCAAAGGAAATTTTTCAGAAGAGTATTCAGATTATGTATAATTTTTCTGTGGCGATATGTCGTTAATCCGCTAAGTTATTCCATCAGTGGAATGCGTTTCATGCGCCATGAACGGCCATTTCGCGTAGAACTTGTGTGCGGAATAGTAATTTTGCCAATTTGTTTTTGGTTCCTTGGTTGGAGTTGGAAGTTTTTACTCCTAGTCGTTGATTTTTTCATATTGCTGATTGCCGAATGCCTAAACACCGCTATCGAATCTATTGTGAATTTTACAGCCCAGAATAAAAAATTTACCCTTGCCAGAAAGGCCAAGGATACTGCAAGTGCAGCGGTTTACATTGCTCTATGTAATGTCGTTGTTTCTGCCATTTTTATCATTACAATCAAATAACCATAGGTGCAGCTGTTCGACCCATAAAGGCTTGTTAATATTCCTTGGAATGCTGCCTAAGAAATCTTGTTGAGCCACTAAAGTTTTTTCTCAAAATTAAAGCGTGTCGTCAAATAAAACATTGACAAAATGAGAAAGAAGGGCAAAAGCGTGGAGCATGGACGCAAAAGCACACGGAAGGCATGACATATCAGATGAATTATGGAGAAAAATGGAGTGGCTGCTGCCCGGAGGTAGTGGAAAAGTCGGTAGA
>JAITAS010000048.1 GCA_031284015.1 Puniceicoccales bacterium
TCTCTTTTACTCCGTTGATTTTGGCACATTCTATCACCTTGACCCTCAAATCTTTCCCGTAATACATTTCTTCTTTGCTTTCCAACTCTTCTTTCGGCCCTTGTCATGAAGATTAACTACAGCATAAAAACCTATCGAACAAAGCGTTTCAAACTGTTAATCCATTTTCGATGAAATGATTGGTATAGCAGTAGAATAGCTCCGTTGCTATCTGTTCTGATGGTGCGTTGTTCTGACCAATAGTACTATGCCCAATAGTAGCAAAAATGTTGAATAGAACTGTCCTCGAGACATGTTAAGGATGAGCTGTGCATCGGGTTCGCGAAAGAATTCTGTAAAAATCCTAAAAATTGAATATAATATCAAAAATTCTCCACTAAGCCTTCCGGGAGTAGTCTTTTTTTCGACCCAGAAGCGAACTTGCATATACATAAATAATATCAATCCTTCAAAAAAAGCTTCGTAGAGTTGGGAAGGATGCCGGGCGGGGATCATGGAAAGATTGGACGTAGAATGTCCACTCCTTGGGAAAATTATTGCCCATTTAACATTTGTAATTTTACCATAAAGTTCACCATTGATAAAATTCGCCATGCGGCCAAGTAAAAAACCAAAGGGCGCAACGGTTGAGCAAATGTCTGCAAGGGGCAATAATGGGACATTATTTTTTCTGCAAAAAATGATCATTGCAATGGTTACTCCAACAAACCCTCCATGGCTGGACATCCCACCATGCCAAACTGCAAAAATCTCCAATGGATTGTGAATGAATATGCCCGGACAATACAAGAGCATGTATCCCATACGTCCGCCAACTATTACACCTGCAATCACATAGCTTAAAAAAGATGTATTTTCTTCATTTGATAATATGGATTTACCCCCTTGGGAGTAAAAATTTAGTGCAAAAAGTGTAAAACCAAATGCCAGCAAATAAAAAATACCATACCAACGAATTCCCTCAATAAAACATCCTTCATGAAATCTAATCGCGAATGGACTAATATTATGAATATAGTACCCTAGGACCATTACGCATTCTTTCTTGCAAATCGCGGATGTTTTCTCAGTAGAAAAAGCCCACAGCTAGATATCAAGACAAAGGCTGAACCAATGTAACTTACCTGTCGCAATGTCAAGTAGTGGGACAATCCATATCCAAGAAAAGGAGCTAGTAATCCTCTGAGCCCAACAATGGTAACGTTTGCACCCATGTAGGAACTAAAATTTTCCTTCGGTGCAACTTTTGTCACCCATAGGCACCAAATTATTTCTCCCCCTCCCCAGGCTATGCCAGCAAATATAGATGCTAAAATGATTATCCCTTTCGATTGGTAATGAAAAAATAATAGAAATCCTAGTATTGCGAAGAGGTTAACCATTAACTTTACGGTTATGAGTTTTGCTTTGTCGAAGAAATATCCCCATAACAGAGAACTTAAAATTCTAAACGTATAGGGTATGGCCATACATGCAACCGTTTCAAATAGATTGGAAGCATTTATTCCATATGCACCATTGATTAGAAGCTCGGTTCGCAATGGATTTAACATTTGGGTTGCAACTCCTGCAAATGACCACCAGAGCAATATCATGCCAAATAGCTTATCTTGAAAAATGATCTTTAAATTGGCGAAAATCGATTTTTCTTTTCGTGATGGTAGAATTCTAGATGGTATTTTTGAAAATGATATCGCTGACCCCACGGCAGCTAAGGACACGACAAGGAGAATTAGTTTGTAATTTTGTAAATCAAAATCCATCATTTTACTTCCAATGAGGGAGAATATTATGGCAGATAAGGGGATAACCATTAGTACACACGCCAATCGACTGCCTCGTTCTTGGGGAGAATAATTTTGGCCATAGGCATCCTCTATTAAGGGTACGGGTTGTTTGAAAATCATGGTTGCAAGCATTATTAAGAGCAGGAATGCCCTAAGTGATCTCACAAAAATTGAAGCAAAAATAAGCATAGCGAGGGTTAGCATATATTTCTTACAGAGATCCATCGTCGTTAAACGTGTTTGTTTAGTTGCCAGAAGCTGAGTTATGGCAGTGATAAAATACCCGACAAAGCCAGCAGCAACCAAAAATGACTTGGCCATTTTGGACGCATGGAAAATTCGAATAGCAATAACCAAAGCAAGATTTTTAAATAGCGACTCTATTATTCCCGAACAAAAACAACGACAATTGTCGAATAAAAATGTCTTTCTAGCCGTTTCGGTTTTTGAAAAATTTTCAAACATTGGCCTAAGAATGATTAAAATCGTTGAATTGCAAGCATAGACGATGGCTAGTTATATCCATTGACGATCGTTTGAGCAACGTTACGTGCTTTTACTATGGACTCTTGACAGCTTTTAAGGGAGGTCATCGGTTCTCCAGAATATATGTCCAATGTTTTGGCAACCAGCTCACTTATTTGTGTAAATTTAATCCTATGCTTTAAAAATTCATTGACAGCTACCTCATTGGACGCTTGAAAAACGGCACATGCATTATTGTTGGATTTCAAACATTGACGAATGATAGCCAAATGGGGAAATTTTACAATATCTGGAGCAAGAAAATTTAGTGTTTTCTGCTCAACAAAATTTATGCTCGACCTTTCTAATCGTTCTCTTTCTGGAAAAAATAAGCAGTTGGCAATGGGATATTCCATATTTGGCGGACACATTTGGGCAACTATTGATCCATCGCAAAATTTTACCATTGAATGAATGATACTTTCCGGATGAACCACCACATCGATATCGTCATCTGGGACATCAAATAGCCATTTGGCCTCAACAATTTCCAATCCTTTGTTTGCCATTGTTGCAGAATCAATGGTAATTTTCTTTCCCATGTTCCAAACCGGATGGCGAAGGGCTTCCTCGACCGTAATGTTTTCCATATCCTGCCACGAAAAATTTCTGAACGGCCCTCCCGAAGCGGTTAGGATCAACCTATCAACAAAACTGCTATCATTTCCTCGTAAACATTGGAAAATGGCATTATGTTCACTGTCTATGGGCAATATTTGGGCATTATATTTCTTGGCAGATTCGATCACAAATTTTCCAGCGGCAACAAGGATTTCCTTGCTAGCAAGAAGGATAGTCTTTTTATTTTCAATGGCAGTTATGGTTGGTTTCAGTCCTATAATTCCAACCATCGCCACCAGTACAGCAGTCACTTCGGGAAATTGAGCGAGTTTACATAGGCCATCTTCGCCAAAGAAAAAATGCGTTTTCTCCTTAAACAGTGAGTCTTTTCCAACGAAAGTACGCTCATCAAAAATTCCCACATTCGGTACATCGAATTCGTGGGCTATTTGTGCCAACTTCTCTACGTTGGTATTTGCTGCAATGCCAATTACATTAAAATGGCGACGATTACGCCTGATAACGTTTAGTGTGCTTGTTCCGATCGATCCCGTTGCTCCAAAGATTATTATATTGCGAAACATACACATAGTCCTGCAAAAATTTTAATTATTGCAATGGTAAACTTTTGTATAACTATATCGACCACAGTGACAAAAACAAAAATTAGGGATGAATTTTAGTACGAAGTTTCGCAAAGTTATTTTCGAACGAGTTGGATTTTTAAAATATTTTAGTTTTCTAAAGAATTCGAAACTAAAATTTTTACTGGCAATTGTGACGGGTATTCTATATGGGATTTCCAGTGGATTCTGTATTCCTGTAATTTTAAAGTTTTCCTCGGAAAAAGTATTTTCTCGGAATGATATTTCATTTGGTATGTTACTTGTGGTTTCCATAGCTCCCATTGTGGCTATGACTCTGAGGGCAACTTTTTCGATAGTCAATTCCTATTACCTAGGATTTTGTGGTCAAAAAATTTTGCAAGGTCTGCGGGTTATGATTTTTGATAAGATTCAAAGGTTGCCCATAGAATATTTCAAAAAAACTGAACCCGGAACACTAATTACCCGTTCGTTGAATGATACTTCCATTCTCCAGGAAACCATTATTTCCGTTTCCCAAGAGATCATAAAGCAGCCAATTGCTTTATTGGGAGCAATTGGTGCCCTAGTGTTCTTGTGCTGTAAACACTCTAATGCAATAATTTTATTGATATTTTTCCTGGCAGCTACTTTGGTAGTATTTCCCATTAGAGCTATTGGCAGAAAAATACAAGAGAAAGCGATGAAATCGCAACAGACAACGGAAGGTATTACAACAAAGTTAGCTCATAATTTATCTGCCGTCCAAGAAATCCGTGCCTTTGCCATGGAAGAGAGTGAGGTATCGCGCTATCGAAGCATGTGTGACAGCGTTATGAGCTCCGTAATGAAATCATTGAAATACTCCATCATTGTTTCGCCAATCATAGAAATCATTGCCTCTTTTGGGGTAGGTTTTGCCATGTTTTATGCGTATAAAACACAAATTCAACCCTCCGTATTTATCGCACTAACAGGAGCATTGTATCTGAGCTACGAACCGATTAAAAAAATTGCTGAATTAAACAGCAGGTTAAGGGCGGGATCCGCTAGTCTTTCACGCATAGAGGACCTATTAAATATTTCTGAAAAGATTTACGATCCGGCAGATCCGATACAAGTTGATAGATTAACCGGAAATATTACATTTGATAACGTTTCCTTTTCCTATGGAGAATCTGGAAAAGCCTTAGATGATGTTACTATCCGAATGGGACATGGGAAGACATACGCACTCGTCGGGAGCAGTGGTGCTGGTAAGACAACAATGGCAAACCTAATTCTTCGTTTTTACGATGTGACCACTGGAGCCATTCAAATTGATGGAATTGACATCCGCCACATGAAACTAAGGGATCTTAGAAAAAACATTTCCTATGTGCCCCAATCGCCAACGCTAATCAATGGAACAATGTGCGATAATATCAAATGGAGCGATCCCAGTGCTTCCTTCGAACGGGTTATCGAAGCCGCGAAAAAAGCCTATGCCCATGGGTTTATTTCAAATTTGGAAAATGGATATGATACCATGGTTGGTGAAGGTGGAGCGAGATTGTCCGGAGGGCAAAAACAACGAATTGCCATTGCTCGAGCATTCCTACGCGATACTCCTATTCTTATTCTAGATGAAGCTACATCTGCATTGGATGCTAACAGTGAGCATGAAGTGCATGTTGGCATAGAGAATCTAACAAAAAACCGAACCACAATCCTCATCTCTCACCGGTTTACAATGATGTCGATTGTAGATGTGGTTTTTGTGTTGGAACAAGGAAAAATTGTCGAAGTTGGATCGCCAGAAGAACTCCTACAGCAAACGAATTCAATTTATTATGGCTTATATCAAAAACAGCGGGGAACAAAGCAATGAAAACCTATCGATTTTGCGTTGCTCATGTATTTAAGTAAGAGCAAGAGATACTTTTGGCGAGATAAGTTTCATTCAATACTTTCCATAGGTTTAGGAAATAGCTTCTTTGGCGGCATGCCAAGCAAGGGTTGCGCACTTGATGCGCATAGGAAACTTTCTAACTCCAGCCAGTGACATTACCTCTCCGTACTGTTCAAGGGGGTTATCTGAGGTTGCTGCCGCGGTAGGGTTGCTCAGTGTAAAACATATATCATCAATAATTTTAAAAGCTTCTTCTTTAGATTTCCCCATGAGGATTTCTGTCATTAGCGATGCGCTTGCCTGGGAAATGGCACAACCTTCGCCGTCAAATGTTATTTTTTGAATGATGTCATCTTTGATTTCAACAAACACCGTAATGTCGTCCCCACATGAAGGGTTATAGCCTTGCGCAAATTTTGTCGATGAAAGTAATTTGCACTTGTTTCGTGGAACCCGATTGTGTTCTAAAATAATGTCTTGATATAGTTCCTCTAATGTCACATCCATCTTTTAATCAAAACTTGACATTAATTATTTTTAACTTTCAACGGGAAAAGCAATGAAGTTTTTTGAAAAAGTAAAAAAAGTTTTCAATTTCCTATTAGATTGCTTATTCCCCAGATGTTGTATCATTTGTAACAAAAAAGTTGATGGGGCTGATTATTACAATTTATGTTCATCCTGTATTGTAAAAATTCAATGGATAACAGGGAATAAATGTTCTTTGTGTTCTCGTCCAATGGGCGATACGGAAGTAACTAGTGGAGAAAAACCTATTTGCATCGAATGTAAAGCTAGTCCCCCCAATTTTAAAAGCAGTATGTCGTGCTGGTTACATACGGGAGTTGGCAGAGACATAATTTTGACTCTAAAATATCGAAATGCAGATTTTTTAAAAAATGACATCGCAACACTGTTGAAAAATTATTGCAGTGAAGTGCGTGAATTTGTAGCAAATTCGTTGCTGGTTCCTGTGCCAATTCACTATTTTCGCCGGGTAAAACGAGGATATAATCAAACGGAAATCATAGCCCATGCGATTGCAAAAATTGTAGACAGCGCCACCGTCATAGATATACTTAAAAGCAAAAACAAAAAGTCACAGACAAAACTAAAGTACAATGAACGACTACTCAATATAAAAGATATGTTTGAATGTTCCATAAACAGTGGAGATATACCCCAAGATTCTAAAATTGTGATTGTTGATGATGTTTTGACGACGGGATCAACGCTTAACGAATGTTGTAGGATTTTGCAGGGCGCTGGGTTTAGTAATCTGCATGTATTAACTTTATCGTATGGATAAAAATGTCACTATTTAGCAGGCCAAAGTATTCTACAATTTCCATTAAACGAAAGAACATTCCGATGGGAATTTGGACCAAATGTCCCATCAGCGGAGAAACGGTCTACAACCGTGATTTGGAAAAAAATTTTATGGTCGTTCCCCAAAGTGGGTACCATTTTCCACTATCCGCTGACCAACGTATTAAGCTCTTGTGTGACAATGGAACATTTCGAGAAATGTGGCAGGATTTGGAAACCGTTGATGTGCTTGGTTTTGAAGGAGAGGTTTCGTATATGGGAAAATTAGACAAATATCGAGAAAAAACAAAAATGCGAGAAGCGGTCATTGCTGGAGCAGCCAAATTACACGGAATAAATATTGCCATTGCGGTAATGGATTTCAGATTTCTTGGAGCCAGTATGGGTACAGTCGTTGGCGAAAGAATTACGCGGACCATTGAACTTGGTTTACAAAAAAGCATGCCGGTAATCGTGGTCTGCGCTTCCGGTGGAGCGAGGATGTATGAAGGGATCCTAAGTCTCATGCAAATGGCAAAAACTTCTGCCGCACTTGCAAAGTTGAAAGAAGCAAAAATTCCATACATTACCATTTTGACCAACCCAACAATGGCGGGTGTGCTTGCAAGTTTTGCATCCCTGGGAGACGTAATCATTGCCGAACCAGGAGCATTGATTGGTTTTGCAGGCCCGCGGGTTATTAAGGAAACTACCCGCCAGGATCTGCCAAATGGGTTTCAAACGGCTGAATTTCTACTATCACATGGTTTAATCGATCAGATAGTCCATAGATTGGAACTTAAAAGCAGAATAAAATATTTTTTGGAATCCTTTGGTTATGGCCCGCAACATGGAAAATCTGCAAGCACTCAAAAATCTCATAGACGATGATTTGCTTATGGATTTGGAGCATTTCCAGGCCTTCAAAAATGAATTGGTCGGACAAATAACCTGTGATTCACGGGAAGTAAATAAACCCTTGGTAAATGGAGTAACTCTATTTTTCGCTTTGGTTGGCCAGTGTTTTGATGGCCATAATTTTATTGGCGATGTATTTCGAAAAAATCCTTTGGCAATTGTTGCATCAGAAAAGGACTTAAATTTATGCCATACACGTAGTATACAAGTTAAAGATATTCAAACAGCAATGGCGATCGTCGCCAAAAAATTTTTCAAAAAACCAGATGCTAAACTAAATTTAATTGGTATAACAGGCACAAATGGAAAAACGACTACCGCGTATTTATGCCGTGCAATGTTAAATACGGTTAGTAAAGCCGGCATGCTGGGCACAATAGAATATGATGTCTGTGGCAAAACCAGAAAGGTGTCGAATACGACACCAGCAGCGATAACGTTGTTTCAAATGCTTGCTGAAGCAGTTCAAAATGGATGCCGAGAGTTGATTCTCGAAATTAGTTCCCATGCCTTGGAATTGAAGCGAGTCTATGGTTTGGAAATAGGTGTTGCAGTATTTACGAATTTGTCGTCGGAACACTTGGATTTTCATGGAAATATTGATAATTACTTTTCGGCAAAGGGAAAATTGTTTTACGGTACCAACGGTTATAAGCCGAAATATTCCGTAATAAACATCGACGATGTCTATGGACGACAGCTATTTCACTCCCTCAAACATAATGGGGAAATGCCCGTATCGTTTGGATTTTCAAATGACGCGGATTTCAAAGTTTGTAACGTAAAAAAAAATGACATCGATGGGACAATTTTTGAAATAAGAACCCCAAGGCAATCCTATGAATTTAGGTCACACTTGTTCGGATATTATAATTTACTAAACATGGCTGCAAGTTTTACCGCCTGTATGATGGTCTACGAAGAACCGAAGAAGTTTATCGAAGCCATATACAATTTTCAAGGTGTACCAGGCCGCATGGATAAAGTAATGCTACCAAATGGAGTAGCCGTGTTCATCGACTATGCTCATACCCCCGACGCTCTGGGCACCACCATTGAAACATTGCTTTCCGTCAAACAAAGACATCTAATAACTGTTTTTGGATGCGGAGGTAATCGTGATGCAACAAAACGTGCACCCATGACAAGAATAGTTAACGAAATGTCCGATTTTGCAATTGCAACATCCGATAATCCGCGCCACGAACTTCAGGATAACATATTTAAGGATATGGAAAGAGGAGTGGTCGATGGTAGCAAAATCATTTTTACTAAAGACAGGAGAGAAGCCATAACCAAAGCCATTCAGCGATCACGTGTGGGTGACATTATTTTAATAGCAGGCAAAGGACATGAAACTTATCAATTGGTTGGCGATAAGGTTTTCGATTTCGATGATAAGAAAATTGTCAAAGAAATAGGTAACCTATGCTAATTATTTCTCGTGCCGATTAAATAAAGTTTGGATAATTGTATAAGCATCTTTAAGAATGTCTTTCCATTCTTTTGGATCATCGGGTAAAGATTCGAGGGAATAAATTTGTAACACTTTTTCGATGAATGATTCTTCGAAACGGGACTGGGTTAGCCTTTCGTGGATATCTTTTTCCAATGGTTCATTCGGGGGATATGCTTTTTTCATACCTAGGCACGTACGAATGGCATAGCGAGCAAAAAATCTAAAATTAAAATCATCTTCATATACGATAGCACGTTCCATGTTGACAATGGCGCTACCAATCATGTAGCGAAGGTCGGAGAAGTTTTTTTTATCCCTTGCTTTCTTCGTTTTTGACAGTATCCTATGGATAAAATACGACAACACTGCAGTGGACCCGCTTAATACAAGCCACAAAACCGTTTTTACGTAGTTACTCATAAAGTCCAGTCCCAAATATAGGGCGCCTAACTTCATTTGCAGTAATTCGAAAATGTTGTCTTTTCATAAAGGGTAAGTAGCTTTGTGTACTTATACAATGTAAAAAAACCTCTAAATTTAGCTACGAGGTAGCCTACCGATCCATCAAGGAATCCAAGTTTTAAAATATAGGAATGGAAAAATGCCCACTGGGCCCTGATTGCCGCTCCCAATGGGGAAACTTTTTTCTTACACTCAAATAAATCGCGAGCTGCCAAATCAGCGTATAGTGCATTTTTACTGATAAATTCTACGGTCAATTCGCCGGAATAGTGTAAAATGTCCCCCTTTATCCGTTGTACTTTACCATCTACCTTTAGCCTCTCATGGACTCTACCACCCACAAAAACTCCATGATCTTTTCTAAAAAGCCTGATGCTATAATCTGGATACCAATTACCATAGGAAATCCATTTGTCCAAAAAAAATGTTCTCCTAGAAAGTTTAGCAGCAACATACGGATTATCAGCCATACTAATAAAATTTTTTATGGATGTTTTTAAAGTTTCACTCAATGCTTCATCAGCATCAAGGGATAATATCCACTCATTGATAGCAAGATTAATGGCAAAATTTTTTTGATCACGAAAACCTTCCCATTTATGTTCTATAACACTTGCCCCATAAGTTTCAGCAAGAATCTTAGTTTCATCCGTGCAATCGTTTATTACTACTATAATTTCGTTGGCAACGGGTATCACCGATTGAAGGCATCTGGTTATGATTTTTTCAGCATTTTTAGCTATTATGACCACACTTAGTCTTGGCAAACAAATACTCATAGCAAAAGAAAAAGGCATTCAATTTAAAAATGAAGTGTTGTCAATAGGCAAACTTATTACATTGTAATCTCCAATGAATATTGAAAGTACAGTTGCATATGGAAATGATATTTCAGATAATACACTGGATGGACAATCATTCAATGAAGATTTATGCCTAATAAATCGAGTAAAGGCCAATGATTCCACTGCCTTCGATGCTCTTGTAAAGAAATATCGCGAAAGGCTATTTTCGATAATATACAATATGACCTCCAATCGTGATGATGCGTTTGATGTTACTCAGGAAGTTTTTATAAAGGCCTATCGAGGGATAAAAAGCTTTAATGGTAAATCCGCTTTTTTTACCTGGTTATATAGAATTGCCATAAACACTTCGATCACACAAATAAACAAAACAAGATTACGTCGATTTTTTAGCCTAGAAACACTTGACGAAGAAAATGCAAAAAAAATCTGCACGGAGCATTTAGTTGGGATGGATGATTCGAGCAGGTCACTTTTTCTAAAAGAATTACAGGAAAATTTGAACATCGCATTGCAAAAATTGTCAAATAGACATAGGAGTGTGGTTGTTTTATGCGAAATAGAGGGCCTTAGTTCTACCCAGGCCGCTTCTGTTTTGAAGTGTTCTGAAGGGACGGTGAGATCTCGATTGCACTACGCAAAAGAACAATTAAAGTCCTATCTTCAAAATTATCTACATTAAAAGAAACTATGATTAATGATAATAAAGATGCACAACTTAAAGATGCACAACTAGAAAAACTATTACGGTTAAAGAGATTTGAAATGCCACCTAAAGAAAGATGGTTGGAATTTGACTATGCCTTTGAAAACAGGCGTTTATTTGCCATAAAAGAATCCAAGATTAAAATGATATTTTCATCAGTGGGAGCTATTTTTAATTTTAAGCGTATTGTGTATTCGGCTGGTTTCTGTTTGTTATTGCTAATCGTTTCAATTGTCTCTGTTAGGGAAAAGGTAGCCATGAATAACACACAATTGGCCAAGGAATTTAGTCAAAAATATGTACAATTTGCTAGGGATGGTATGTTGGTTCTCGATGACGGTATGGACATACGGGCAGACATTTGTAATATTAACCATTCCAAAGATGGAATTGAATATGTACAAGACATGTTAACCATGCAAAATAATCCTTTCTTGTTGGCTAGAAAGTAGGATTAAAATGACGAAAAAGTATTTCAAACTTAGCTGTATACTTTTGTTTTGTTCTCTATGGGGTTATCCATTGTCAACGGTTGCAGCAACAAATCGTCCCCAGGGAAAAGTTGTTCAACCGAAAAATGAAATAATAGGACCTTCCGGGTGCAACTCATTTGAAAATTCGGTAAAGAACATTTTCAATAGCAAGAAAAATTCCATCGTTCGTGTGGTGTGTGTTGCAAAAACCGATGAAAGTACCAAGACCGAAATTAGTGCCAAACAAGTCCTTGCCGGAACTGGTTTTTTCATCTCCGGCAAAGCGCATGTACTGACGGCTGCGTCGATTGTCAAAAATGCACAAAAGATTTGGGTAGACTACATGGGTTCTTCCTATTCCGCTGAGTGCATAGGAATTGACATCCAAACGAATGTGGCAGTCTTGAAACTATTGCAGTCGCCAAGTGAGTTTGGAATAGTAGATGTTGGGAAAAATGACACAAAAACGTTGACAGAAATAGGATCATTTGTCGTATTCGTAGGCTGCAAGTTGGGTATGGATCCGTTGCCTGAGCTAGGAAATGTCACGGGGAAAAACATATCCTACGGTGATAATACGTTTTTAACTACGTATCTGCGAACGAATTTAATGTTTTGTGGTGGAGAAAGCGGAGCTCCCGTTTTCGAATTGGATGGGAGGTTATCGGGAATGATGATAGCATCACTACCTGAAATGGCTTCCAGTTTTATTTTACCGGAACGAGCTCTTGCAAAGGTTGTCGATGCAATAATTAGCAATGGCGTCATAAAACATTCAAGGCTAGGCATAGAAGTTCAGTCCGAATTTCGATTCAACAGGGGACAAGAAATTGTTATTTCGAAAATAATTACCGGCTCCGAAGCAGAAAAAGTGGGTTTAATGGTAGGGGATGTTATAAAAAGAGCCGGAAATTTTAATATTCACTATAAGGAAGATCTGTATAATGCGGTGTTTTTTGGCTGTCGAGACGGACAGATCACTATTACCGTTTTACGTGAAGGAAAGGAATTGTCTTTTCAAGTAAAGAGTGAATATATGGTCGAATAAATGGCTACCAAATTCGATCCTCCAGGCGGTTTAGATTCAAAACCCGATGTTTACGTTTATACGACAAAGCTTAGTTCTACCCAAATTCAACTACTGCATACATTGTGCATGGATAAGCGTTTTGAAAAATATCCAGTTGCATATGCAAAATTCGCTTTCAGGGGCTATGGACTGAACATTGTTACCTACGAAAGCGGTAAACTAGTCATCCAAGGGAAAAAGACCGAAGAATTTGTACAATTTGAGTTAGAACCAAAGGTGACATTCAATGCGGCATTCGGCTATGAAGAAATTGAACATCCGGAATGGTTTGAAGAGCATGCTGGAATGGATGAAAGCGGAAAGGGAGACCTTTTTGGACCTCTTGTTACGGCATGCGTAATTGCTGGCGGTGACGTTATCCGCCTGTGGATAAAAGATGGAGTCAGAGACAGTAAAAATGTTTCCAATGATGGTATGATTTTTGCCCTTGAGTCTAAAATTTTAAAGTCCGATTGCATTTCAAATGTTATGTGTGTTGGCATGGAAAAGTATAATGAGCTATATGTTAAATTTGGGAAAAACATGAACATTTTGCTCGCATGGATGCATTCTTGCTCGCTACAAAATGCTTTGCAAAAACGCCATGTGTCCTGGGGGATGCTTGACCAGTTTTCAAAACGCCCCATTGTTCAGAATTTTTTAAAAGATAAAAGCTTTGATTTACGCATGCAAACAAAAGCTGAATCCGACCCTGTGGTGGCCGCCGCATCGATTTTGGCCCGGGCGGAATACAATAGGCAAATTAATGCTTTATCAAAAAAAGCCAGATTCACTATTCAAAAGGGGGCTGGACCATTAACCGTCGTCCAAGCCAATGAGATTGTTAAAAATTTTGGCTATGATAATTTGAAAAGTTTTATCAAACTACATTTTGCAACTGCACCAAAGGCAGATGCCACTTTTGTACAAAATGGCCAAAATTAATTGCCCAAATGCTGACGGCTGAATTCATTTTCCTCATGTCAAAAAGTTCATTGCTCCATTTATACCACAGTTGCTGCGAATTTTTTTTGTAAAAACAGTGGAATATTTTTGTAAATAGCACGGAATGTGGCATTTTGACTTTTTGACGAAAGGGAATAGATCGAAGGAGGATATTAAAAAGGAGCGTGATCAATCTCATCCTCACTTTTATCTTTAAATCCTTGCCTTTAGGAAGAGGATGACAAGGAAACAAACTACAGCGATTGTACACATTGATACTAGCTGTTTCAAAAAGTTATGTCGAATTTCTTGAGCATACATTGCATATGCCTCTTCCATGGTTTTCTTTTTTTCTTTACGAGCAAGGGATTCTAAAACCGCCCTTTGTTTTACCAAATCCATGGCATAGACTTTTGTTGTAGCTATGGACTCCATGGTTACACGCTCCGCATACTTTTTTTCAAAATCATCCGGTTCTCCATGTATGGCGATTGCAATGTCAAGGGCAGCATTGGCCAACGCACCATCTTTAATTCGCCCAACGTATAACATGGTTTGTTCTATATCCTGCAATTTTTTTGAAATTTCTATAATCTCATTTTGGGTATGATAAATACGTTCCAACCGTTCGTGGTGGGTCCTTGCAATGGAATTGCATCCACACAAACTCATCACAGCCATAGCGTATGTCGATAACAGTAAGGTTTTTTGCAAAAGTCTTTTCATGATTTTTTAACGTCTAACTCTACTCGATAATGTAATTTATTATAACACTTCTTTCAGCGCAATATTCACGTATCCAGAATACCTTTATTGGCAATATCGTGAAGCGTAACGATGGTTCTGGTAGAGCCGTTTGGTAGATTAGTTATATTTAATACCTTTATATTTAATACCTAAGGTCCACTTAGAATTGACATAGGTGGAAATGCAAAATTATAACCAAAGTCTCCCTACTAGAGCGTGCCGTCAAATTAACCGGCAAAAAGGGAGATAGAGCGGATGTGAAAAGCTGAGACAAAGGAACTGATATTTTTAAAGTATCGAGTAGAAAGGGAGCGCCATTCTTTCACTCGCAGGAAGGTG
>JAITAS010000052.1 GCA_031284015.1 Puniceicoccales bacterium
TCTCTTTTACTCCGTTCATTTCGGCATATTCTATCACCTTGACACTCAAATCTTTCCAGTAATACATTTCTTCTTTGCTTTCCAACTCTTCTTTCGGCCCTTGTCTAGAAGATTAACTATAGTTCTATTTCGCAACTTCAGCGAATACAGCAAGCGTGGAGGCAAATGGCCCAAGCTTTGGCGCAATGTTGCTTTACTCCGGATGGTCGAATAAATCTCGATTATGTACGTAAATTACGGAATTTTTGGGCATTTGTTGTCCTGGATCCATATTTGAAAAAATACCACACCATTCCCGGCATTGAATTAGTAAGAGAACAAACATTGACCGTGTTGGAAAAATTAGCACAAAATTCAGGTCAATTGTTAGATATTTTGAGTAGAGCATGTGGAAAAATTCCTAATTCAAATGTTGAACCACTTCTTGAAAATATGGGCATCTGGTATGCTGTTAATGATGCTATACCTCAAACAATTTTGCAATCACTGTTCATGCCCCATAGGCAGACGTGCCTGCCAACATGCAGTATCAATGCGTTGATAAATGCAGAAATCTTTAACCATCCGGAAAGGTTGGCTGATATTTACACACAAATTTTGACATCTCTGCCAGGGAGTATAATTAATTTGCCGATTGGTAGAACCAAAATCAATCTACGACCTATAGCTGTTGGCCAGGTGAGATAAGTATGAGTCCCATCCCAACCCAGAGAACCTTCCATTGAAATTTCTTACCAGGGAAAAATGTAGATAAAATATGGACAAAAATTTTTCGATACCATTGTCATTTTTATTAAATTTTTAATTTATTGCTTTAAATCCTTTGTTTCTTTTGGTTTCATTGGGTAAATATGTTCGAGTTTTTGAAAAAAATTTCCGGATCTGTTAAGGATACAGCTAAAAAAATTTTCCACCTGGCTATTCCTTACTCCATCGATAAAGAGTCGGTCAAGAATATCGAAAAAATGCTCTACGCCGCTGATTTTGGAGTAGAAGTAACTTCCGAAATTGTCGATGAAATAAAATCTGCCCTAAAACACAATAAGGAGCTACGAAAAGAAAATATAATTAGCATTGCTTCCATGGTTTTGAAAAGAAGCTTTGAAGGAGCAGAAGCATCTTTGGACGTCACCAAACATAAACCACAGGTCATTTGTTTGATTGGAGCCAATGGCGTTGGGAAGACAACGACTGCTGCTAAATTGGCCCATTTTTATAAAACTTCTTCCAAAGAAGTTATACTTGGTTCGTGCGATACATTTCGTGCTGCTGCGAATGAACAATTAAATTCCTGGGGATCAAAATTATCCGTTGACGTTGTTTCAAGTCAACGTGGAGCAGATCCCGCTGCCGTTGCTTTTGATGCTCACAAAGCAGCAATTGCCCGGAGGAAAGATATTTTAATTTTAGATACCGCCGGTAGGCTCCATGTCAAATCTAATCTAATGGCAGAATTACAGAAAATTTTACGAGTTTTGAAGAAATCCGATTCCAATTTGGTTCCAAACGTTTGGCTGGTTCTAGATGCTGCAATTGGCAGCAATACCATAGAATCCGCAAGGGCCTTCCACAGTGAAATTGGGCTTACGGGACTGGTTATGACGAAGCTGGATGGGACAAGTGCCGGTGGTACACTCGCTGGGGTTTATAAAAAACTTCACGTCCCAATCTATTTTATCGGTATGGGAGAAACCCTCGAATCCTTGGAGCGATTTTCCATTGAGAACTACATCCGTAGGCTATTTCCTTCCGATGATTTGCAAAACATCTAAGTCTGCTACTCCTTATAGCTGTAGAATTGAAACCTTGTGGTATTTTAGTCAAAGGTACGAATTCATCGTTTCAGAGCCAAACAGGGGACTACTTTTTCCAAATGATTTGTAACTCCCACGACCCATCTCTAATTTTCGTAAATTTAAATTTATTTTCATCAATATCAAATTCGTATTCCAGTGTTTGTCCTTGCGACCGGTAGGGAACATCTCAGGTTGGTCGATCAGATTTTCCTGATTAAAAATAAAAAAGAATATCGAACTGCTAACCTTGTAAGCTAATAGTGATGCCATCGTGCAGATTTTAATTAAATTTACACTCATTCGGTGTGGCCTGTTCGGCCATTATCATCTTCACCTTTTTCACCTATTCGTGATTCGTGTAATTTTTATCTCAATTTTTTGCTTGCGTAAATCTTCGAAATGTAATGAAGCAACATTGCAAAAAGTAGGAAATTATTTTTGCAGCATCTTTGATTTAAAATACTATAAAATTATGTGACTTTTTACCATCCATCAAAAAACAACCGGCTGAAAAATATTTCAGCCGGTCCTCCCCTAACTAAACCGCATTTACTAACGGTTGTGTCAATTATATTTACGTAATATTAAAATTTTTGCAATCAAAAAATCATTTTTGATAATTTTTTAGCAAAATTCCATCGAAAGCCACATGAAAAAAGTCAACATCCGCCAGTGAATCTAAATCATGGCTCATATCTTTCCAAACGTCATCGAGCCACAGTAGTTCCTTTTCTGCGGCTCCCAGGTAGACATTCAGCAGTAATGAAAATATATACCACATTGGAAAAATGCTACCATTGGGTGGGTTAACAGCTTTGTAAAATTTTTGCAATCGCCAATCTTTATTGATAAAAGTTCCCGTATTTTCAAAAACCGTCGTGACTGGGATTGTAACAGCTGCTCGCTTTGAGGTTTTATTATTTTCTGTTCCTATATAGAATATTTCCACATTATCTGGCAATGCGTAGGATACGCCATGTGAAAAAATTTCCTCATTAATCGACAGAATTTTTCTACATTGTCCGGACTGTACCATCTGATTCAATTCTTCCAGGTCATCGATAATTTTTTCTTCGGTAATAATTTTATTTAAAATAGCTCCATTGACATTGGGTGTAGCATCATCGGATACCAGAAAACCATCGGAAGTCCTTTTTTTTCGTAGAAAAAACAAGTTATGAACGATGGAATCTAATAGCTTACGCAAAACAAACTGATCTTCCAAAGATACATTACCCGAACAAACAACGGCTAATTCATTTGTCAAAAATGTTTTTACTATCTGTAAAATCGCTGTTTCCAAGTGTACCTGTTGCCCATTTTGCATTATTTTGGTCAACCTCTTTTTATTTTCGAAATATTTATGTTCATTCCTTGCTGAATCTGATATCCAGCTACCATTTACATATTTATTTTCACGTGGTTTTATCCTAAAAACTTTGTTATCTTTATGTAGGACGTAAGTGTTTATTCCCACACTACTTTCCGTCGAAATGCTTGGAGTACTAACCAAATCCCATTCTACTGGCTGGTAAACGCAGTTTTTATTCACAAATGCCCCTGCCGGACAGAGATCAACAAGATTCAAAGAATAATTGTTGTTCAGCCTTTTCCCGGGATATAAATCCACATCCATATACCCGTCTTCGTTGCGTATAAAACCCAACAATTCTTCCCCGAGGACATCTCGGCAAAATCTAATACATCTTTGGCAACCTATGCATTTTTGAGTATCGAAAAGAATATGTTGTCCAAATTCTTTATATTTAACATTTTGCAGTTGTCCTTTTACGGTACGTGTAAATCCTGCAAATTTTGTTTGCGAAGCAAACTTATGCAAAAAGCAATAGCCAACCTTGTCACATTTTGAACAGTCGAGAGGATGCTGCAAAAGATGTAATTTAAATAACTCATTGCGTTTGCTAACAGCTTCTTCGCATTCGGTGTCGATTTCCATGCCATCTTTGGCTGTTGCAGTACACGCAAACACCACCGAAAACCTATCGGTAACTTTTCTCCTGGCGCCAACCAAGCATAGTCCACAATGTCCCGTTTCCGTCAATAGTTTGTGATAGCATGGAGCCGATAGGGGAATCTCATGCCGTTGGATTATTTCAACTAACTTTTCTCCCGCCTGCGCTTTGATCTTCTTTCCATTGACAATGATATTTATCTCACTACTATTCATTTGACCTGGAAAAAAAGTTTATTCCCATCGATAACTTTCTCAATACAATTCTGTAGTTGCAATTTTTATGGCCTTTATTCCATAGCACAGTTTTCAGCGGTTTGGTTAAAATTTGTCCCGTTGGTGAAACTTTTTATACTCAGACATGAGACGTTTTTTGTCAACGGCTGTATAAATTTGTGTGGTGGAAATATCAGCATGGCCAAGCATTTCTTGTATGGAACGTAAATCTGCTCCATTTTCTAGCAAATGTGTGGCAAAGGAATGGCGTAATGTGTGTGGAGTAACGGATTTTTCTATTCCTGCCAGTTTTATGTACTTCTTTAGGAGCATCCATACGGTTTTTCTGGACAATTTGCGGCCCGCCATCCCTATGAAAAATGAACTATCTGTCCTAGATTTTACAAATTTTGGACGTATGCCGATTAGGTATTGTTCTAGTTTTGATTTTGCGATGGATCCAAAGGGAACGATCCTTTCCTTAGCTCCCTTTCCATATACTCTAAGAAAACAGTTTTCCAAATCGATGGCCTGGATTTTAAGATCGCACAATTCGGACACTCTCAGGCCACTGCTATAAATCAGTTCAAACATTGCGCTGTCCCGTATGGCCAGAGGAGAATTTTCCATATTTAATTCCAAAATTCTTGATACCTCTTCCGATGTCAACGTATCTGGTAGCTTTCGCATATACCTGGGACGTTTTAGTTGTTTAATAACATCCAAATTGGCCATGTTACGAGCTTTGGCAAATTTTGAAAATGATCGCAGTGCGGATAGTTTTCTCGCTACCGTAGCTGACGAACATTCGGATTTATTTAAAAAAGTTAGCCATTGGCGCAATATTTCCAGTGAAACCTCGGACCAATTTTTCAGACCACATTCTAAAAAAAAATCTACGAAAGACAGTAGATCATTTTCGTAACTGGATACGGTATTTTTGCTACTTCCCCTCTCCAATTCCAAATGGACGAGAAATGCATCAACGTCATCCCTCAAGGCTGATGAGGCTTCATTCATCGGGTTTTAAAATACTTATCTGAGCGCGAAATCCTTCCTTCAATATTGATTGCACATCGGAAGGGAGCCGTGATCTTTTCTTTTCAAAATCTTCGTCGAAGGCAGCAGATTGATTTTCTGCATGTCCAGATTTTAATGCCCGAAGGTCTTGTATAATGGCATCAATGGCACGGGACTGTCCACGTTCAGCAGCTTTTAACAAAGTCGTTTCAAAGTTTATCGTCTCAGAAATTCCGGTCCTAACCGATTCCTTGGACCTGTGAATTTCTTCCAATATTCGAACCATGCGATCGGGATAATTGCCATCCCCATCCAAAATATTTTCTAGTTGCTCGTGAATCTTTACTTCGACGTCGCATAAAACCCTGTACATGTCGCAGTTTTGAGATGAAATTTCATGGGAAATTTTTATGAGCTTTTTGTAGTCACCATAGTAAATGCTACTAATTATACTGTCGATGGTATTTTTATCGGCTAGTCCATAGGCAGAATTTACCGCTTCTACAGTTATTTCATCTCCGCAAAAAGTCACCATCCTGTCAAGGATAGATTCCGCATCCCTGACGCCACCGCAAGCCAAGTGAGCAATAGTAATAAGAGCACCCTCGGAAATTTTTATTCCTTCATTTTTGGCGATTTCGAACAATTTTTCAGCCAATATGGTAACCGGGACAGGTCGAAATGAAAATCGTTGGCATCTGGAAGTTATTGTTGGTAAAACTTTGTGAGCTTCGGTAGTAGCAAAGATAAATTTTACATGGGCCGGCGGTTCTTCGAGGGTTTTAAGCAATGCATTAAAAGCGGCATTGGATAGCATATGAACTTCGTCGATGATATATATTTTATACTTGCAAGAAACTGGTGCATATCGGCACTCTTCACGAAGATCTCTAATTTGCTCGACGGAATTATTTGATGCCCCGTCGATCTCTATGACGTCTAAGCAACTACCTGCTGCTATGGAACAGGAAATTTCATCGTCAGGATTGAAGTCTACGGAAGACCCCCCACTGGCATTTAAGGCCATTGCCAATAGGCGAGCGGTAGTAGTTTTCCCTGTTCCTCGAGGTCCGACGAATAGGTAAGCGTGGGCAACACGATCCATTTTTATGGCATTTGTTAGTGTCATGACAATGTGGTCCTGCCCGACAATCTCTTTAAAGGTTCTTGGGCGCCAACGAAGAGCAATTACCCTATATTGGTTCTGGCCTTTCTTCAAAGGCTTTTCAATAAAGTCTTTTTGCATTGGAAACAAATCCTGCAAGTTATCTTCATAAAGTAAAGCGATCAAAATGCTTTGGTAGAAAACTTACGGAAATTATGGTAGACCTTGGAAACAAATCATTCCTCCAATTCTCTGGTTTGGAACAAAATATTTATAGTTTTGTGGCAAATTAAAATTTATATAAAAATTTTTTTATCCGCAATTTCCTTTCATTGGAGCGGTATACAAGACGTATTGTATATTTTCCCTAACCAAATTTTCTATATATATATTGACTGTGGGTGAAAATGGGAGATACTTTTATGGAAGTGGGAATTTAAGTCAAGAAATGTTTCAGAGCTCCAATAATATTTATGTGGGTGAACATCGGCGTAATACGGATGAGAAGGGTAGGGTGTTATTGCCGGCAAAATGGAGATTTGAATCTGACCAAAATGAGATTTATATTGCTATCCCTAGTCCATCTGGATGTATAATCGTTTATCCTCCCAAGATGGTAGAAAAGTTAAGAGAAAAAGCTTCCAATGTAAGCTTGGGAGATAAAAAAGGCCAAAAAACTCTCACAAAACTTTTTTCAAGGGCCGACCAACTTACATGTGATGGCCAGGGGAGAATTTTACTCAACCAAATGCTTTATGCCCATGGAGGATTGAATAGAGAAATTCTAATGGTGGGTAACTTTATAACTTTTAGCATCTGGGACCCAGCAAGGTATGAGAAGTATTTAAGCAAAGACGAAGAAGAGGATGATGAAATTAGTGTAATCTTAACGCAACTTGGACTATGATAGATGAATCACAGTTATCGTTATCCCATTGTTCGGTTCTTCTGAATGATGTGGTAAAATGGTTAAATCCATTGACAGGCAGGCAGTTTCTGGATTGTACATTTGGGGGCGGAGGACATACCGAAGCTTTACTTCAGGCCAATGAAAAAATTTTTGTCTATGCCATAGACCGTGATCCAAGTGCTAAACAACGGGCACAAGTATTTTCGTTAAGCCACAGTAACTTTAGATTTTATCAGATCAATTTTTCCGAAGTTGGATGCCTACATTTGCCACCATTGGATGGAATTTTAATGGATCTGGGAGTTTCATCCTTCCAACTTGATGACGAAAACCGAGGTTTTTCTTTTAGACACCACACCATGTTGGACATGCGAATGGATAACACTCGTGGGGTTACGGCAGCGGATTTTCTATACAAAGCCAGTGAGTACGATTTGACAATTGCCATTCGTGACTATGGAGAGGAAGAATATTGGAAAAAAATCGTCCATGTTATTTTGGAAAACAGAAAGGGTTTAGACATGAAATATGCTGATAGCTTTGCTAAAATTGTTTCCAATTGCATTCCAAAAAAAAGAGGACAAAAGATTCATCCTGCCACAAAAACATTCCAGGGGATAAGAATTTTTATCAATGACGAAATTGGTTCCCTGGAAGCAGCATTGCCCATTTTGTTCGACAAATTAACGATAGGAGGTCGATTGGTTGTAATCAGTTTCCATTCATTGGAAGATAGAATCGTTAAAAAGTTTTTTAATCGAATGGCCGGAAAAGCAATCGATAGATTTGATAGCCAATCCCAGCAAGATCGGGTTTCCTATGCCAATATTTTAACCAAAAAACCAATTACCGCGGATGAAAGTGAAATTAACAGTAATCCACGCAGTCGATCTGCTAAATTACGCATTCTAGAAAAAACACACCACACATTAGATTAAACATGAAAAGTAAAACAGACACTTTTTTCCAAATTTGTACATTTTTGTGCATTAGTAGTGTTTTTGTATTATTTTTCTCCTCATTGCTTCTAGTTAAGGCGAGACAAAATATAATATCATGCGGACGAAAAATATCGGAATGTGAGCAAGTTTTGTCCCTATACGTCACGAAAAATGCGGAGCTGGACGTGAAGATTTTGAAACTTGGTTCTTCCCAGTCTTTACACGAATTTATTGAAACAAACGGCCTCGTTGCTGCAGATGTACATAACACAGTAAAAGTGTCAAAAACAGAGGTTAATTTTTACGCTTTAAACCATCCAGTTGGCAAAGTTACCAATCGGCTTTCCCAAAGAAATTTTCCAAAACAAACTAATCTAATCATGCGTAATTAATAAAATTACGATCATTGTAAATAAGTAAAACGCATCTTCTTCTTTTAGAGAGGGGTGCGTTTTTAATTTACGGTATCTGGGAAACGGATAAGGTTTTAGTTTCTAAAGTTATACTTTACTTGAAAGTTGATCTTTGTAGTTTTTCTCCCAACAGATAACAGATGAGACAGCATACAATTTTTCGAGAATCTTCGATTTCGGGTGTGTCACTGCATACGGGGCAACATTCAACGATAACCATAAAACCTGCAAAGCCAAACGCTGGCATAATTTTTAGGAGAATTGACTTGGTTGGGAAGCCTGAAATTATTCCCAATGTTGAAAACTTAGGAGAATTAGTTCGAGCAACGTCATTAACATCGGATGGCGTCACAATTTGTACAATTGAACATATCCTGTCAGCACTGTGTGGTATGAAAATCGACAATGCTGTTATAGAATTGAATGGGGAAGAACCTCCTATTTTAGATGGATCTGCAAAACATTTCGTAAACTTAATATTACAATCGGAAAGGGTAGAACAAGATGCCGAAAGAAAAGTTTTTGAGCTCAAAGAACCGATAACGGTCACACGAGGGAACCGTTCTTTGGTTGCATTACCCTACGATGGTTTAAAAATAACGGCGACTCTGGTAGATGACCACGGGTTGTATACACAGCATCTGTCAATCGACATTGACCCGGAATCATTTATTGCTGAAATTGCTCCGGCAAGGACTTTTGTAAACTACGAAGACATCGAAGATTTGCTAAAAATAGGAAGGTTGCGTGGTGGAACTATAGATTCGGCAATCGTAATCAAAGGTGAACAGATTTTATCGAAAGAACCCCTAAGATTTAGAGATGAATTTGTTAGGCATAAAATCTTGGACATAATCGGCGATCTTTCACTGATCGGGCTCCCATTGAAAGCTCATGTCATTGCAATTCGTCCAGGGCATTCAATGAATGCTGAGCTAGCAAGGGCAATATATGCACAGAAGAAGCTAATTGAGTCCGGCAAAAGATTGACTCCCAAATCTCCGGCTGGTCCCCTTATTAGTTCGAGCATCGGGTTTGATATCAATAGAATTTTAAATTTATTACCGCACAGATACCCATTCGTAATGATCGATAGAATTATTGAGGTTATGGGAAAAGACGAACTCCGTGCCATAAAAAACGTTACATTTAATGAACCATATTTTGCTGGACATTTTCCTGGACAACCTGTCATGCCCGGTGTACTGCAAATTGAAGCGATGGCACAGGCAGCAGGTATTTTGATGCTAAACAATACACACCTTGAAAACCAAATAGCCTATTTCATGAGTTGCGATAAAGTTAAATTCCGCCAAGCGGTAACTCCCGGAGACCAGCTTGAAGTACATGTCAAATTACTCAAACAAAAAGGCGGGAAAATAGGTGTCGCAGAAGCAACATGCAAGGTAGGAGGCAAAATAGTTTCATCGGCACAATTAATGTTTATGCTTGTAGGCACCAGGGAATAGCCATGTCAGCAATTATTCATTCATCTGCAATTGTTGAAAAGGGAGCACAACTGTTTGATGATGTTTCCATTGATGCCTATGCCTATGTTGGAAAAATGGTATCATTGGGCAAAGGAACTCATGTTTGCCACCATGCTACCATAGACGGAAGGACTCAGGTGGGAGAAAATAATGTAATTCACCCCTATGCATACGTTGGAGCTCCCACCCATGACGTGAAGTACATGGGTGGATTTCCCGGCCTAAGAATAGGAAATGGCAACACATTCCGGGAATATTGTACGGTACACACGGCTACGAAAGAAGAAAGTGAAACGGTTTTGGGTAATAACAATCTGCTTTTAGCCTATGCCCATGTTGCCCACGATTGTACCGTGGGGAATAATGTAATAATGAGCAGCCAAGCTGCCTTGGGTGGACATGTTGTTCTTTGTGATTTCACAAACATTGGATGGAGCGCTGGTATACACCAATTTTGCAGAATTGGTAAGTATTCGATGGTTGGAGCTTTATCAAAAACCACACAAGATGTTATTCCATATATGCTGGCCGACGGCAATCCTTCGAGGGTCCGCTATCCAAACGTTGTAAACTTGCGAAGGCATAATTTTTCCGATCAGCAAATCTCGCAAATAAAAAAGATATTCAAAATTTTCTATTCGAGTGGGTTGAATAAGGCCCAAGCCATTGAAAAAATCAAGTCTGAATTTATTATATCCGACTTACTAAATGAGTTTTTAAGTTTCGTCGATTCCACTTCTCGTGGATTTGCGTAAAAATATTTGCTTTTCTCTGAATATTTACTAACCTCAGGACTCTGAAGAGGTCAAATATGAAGAGTTTTATAAGTAAAGGAGAAGTTGAGTTACGAGTTCCGTCTGAAAATGAAGCCTACGACGTTTTCACATACGAAATCGACGAAAATGTTTTTGTTCAAAATAAAAGGTCTTGTGCGGAATTTAATGAGGCTTTATCCGCGTTCGAAGATAATACGGAAGTATATTGCGACTGGTTACAAACACTGGCCGAGGATTAACCGCAAACCGTAGTTAAATTTGCCTAACGGGGCGAAGGGGTGTGGCAGCAGGTTTTTAATGCCAGGCATCTTTGATATGTGCTTTTTTATCTGTGAATTGCTTTGCCAAAAACATAGACATATACAAATTTATAAAAATGTTTGGTTATCGATATCTATTGATAGATTCAGCTACTCCGATGATACAGGTTGCTATTATAGGCGATGGAACCATTTTGGCAAGTAAAACATCCGTTGGTAACGCCGTTGATGTGGTTACTACTGCCGTGGAAAATTTACTACTGAAAGCGCATTATGACCTTGGTGATTTCGACGGCATGATATATTGTGGTGGTCCTGGTTCAGCCCTGGGACTAAGGGTTGCCCTTGCTTCGATAAATACTTGGATGATCTTTGGCGAACGTGACTTTAAGTTATTAACATACAATAGCCTAGACATGGGCATACATTTAAATCAGGATGCCGAAAATATTTGTACATATGGAGACGGGGATAACTTAATTGTCAAAGCGAAGGACAGCATGGATGTTAAAATTTCGACCATTGATGGGCTTGATTTTGGTAATACGCTATTTTTAGACACGCGACGTATTCGGTGCGAAAAATATCAAAAATTTCCTCCCGCGAACTATGACATTTCTACGGCAAATTTTGACATTCTATCCCTCTGCGAAATTGCAAGTGGAGAACTGAAAAATTATGGCGACAATAATTATAAAAAATGGTCGGGGAAGCCAATAAAAAATGAATAGTAAGGTCATGATAGTTGCTGTATTTATACTGGTTTTGGTGGCGCTAATTTTTATCCGAAGGCGCAAATTTAAATCCACCAGAAAATGTGTTGCAATGCGGACTCAGCCCTCACTACTCAATTTGACGATAGATAATTTACGGCTAGCTCGTTCCCAAATATCAGACTCTACATGCTATGAATTTTCCAAATTGCTATCATCCGCCCTAAAGATTTATGTGCATGGCGCATACAGGATCTCATCCTCGAAAACAACGTCCGAAGAGACGATAAACAATCTGCTATCCAATGCCCAAAACGACTGGTCCATCATAAGTTTACTCACAGAAGTTTTGAAATTAACCGATGCTGTAAAATATTCGCAGAGAAAACTTTCAAAAATTCAACAGGTGGGAATATATAAAAAAGCATGCAGGTTTGTTCTTTTATCCGAAAGGTTTTTCAGGGCGAAAAAACCACCAATTTCTCAGCAAACATCTTTTCAGCAATCCCAAAATTCGAAAAGCCCAAAGAAGCTTATATAACCACCCCAATTGGTGTCATTTCTGGAGAGTTCATAGGTAACATGAATGGGTAAAAATACAGCAGGGTTATTTGAATGTGGAACGTGATAGGTTTTCGTCACATAAGACATTTGAGACTTTTGCAAATAAAGGCTACACCTAAACTGGGGTCATTTTTGATTTTTGCCTTATCGCGAAGATTTGTAAAATTTACTACAAAATCAGGAAGCTCACACTGCACACAATGTGAATTATTTTACTGATATTCTGCTTCTCGCCTTGACAATGTCCAGGTTTGTTTGTAAACTCTTTGCCCAATTTGAAACTTTATGATCGACACAACACCACCAACAGTATCAGAATCAACTTTGCCAACGAATAAAAGCCGTGGTGATGGTGATGAAAATGCGAGATCTATTCGTGCTGCCTCTAATGACTCTAATATTTCAAGAATTTCAGGAATGTTGTTTTCCGAGTCCATTAACAAAAACAGTTCTTCTCTTTCCCAAAGAGTTGTTGCTCAGATATCTGGATGGGCGACCTACTTGAGAGGATTAAGCCTGGCGGCAATAGTAGCGGGTATAAATTCTGTGATAAAAATCACGAAGGAACAACTTCCTCAAATCGAAAACAAAATAGCTGGAGAGATTATTGATCACCAAACGGGAATATTGACTCGAACTGTTGAAGTAACGTCAACTGTTATATCAAGGGTTTTATTAAATCCGGTGGGGGTTGCATTGATTGTAGTAGGTGTCGTAGTAACTGTGATAACTATGTGCGTGTTGTACCTGAAAGAA
>JAITAS010000004.1 GCA_031284015.1 Puniceicoccales bacterium
TTTCTCCATAATTCATCTGATATGTCGTGTCGTGCCTTCCGTGTGCTTTTGCGTCCATGCTCCACGCTTTTGCCCTTCTTTTTCATTTTGTTAATGTTTTATTTGACGACACGCTCTAGAATCTACTTGAAAGGACAAATATGACAGCTGGATAAATTGAAAGGGAATTTATTTGAACTCAAATTTAAAACTACCGTCCTTTTGCAGACTTAGACGGGCTGAGAATAGTTTTCCCGTACGTTTGGATCGAAATCCCTCCAATAAGTCGGTTTTTTGTTCCGTTAACAATTTTTGGACTTGTTCAATGTTAATGTCCTTATCGAGTGTTTTTTTCGAAATCCTAAGTTTACATTTTTTATTGAAATAGTTTTTGCAAATATAGGCATTGTTCGTCATGACAACGTCTGCCCCATCAAGTGGGCATTTTCCGATGACTTCAAGCTTGTCGATCTCTTCTTGGGATAACGGTGCCATATTTTTAAGCTCCGAGTTTGAATTTTCGAAGACCAAGTTCACTTTAAAGGAACTATCCAGTACTAAACTGGCAGAGAAATCTGATCCCGTTTTTGACCTAAAGCCATCCAGCGGTCCAAGCTTTTTATCCATCAACAACTTCTTGATTTCATCCTCCGAAAATTTCCTCCCACCAATTACTTTCTGAATCGTTAGAGTTTTGTCCTGGGAACGGTAGCAGCGTAAGCCTTCCATGAGTGGCCTATTGTCGGTTGGAGAAATGATGGAAGTTTCCTTTGTTATATCACTTCCTTCGATGAAATTCTTCGTCTTTGTAACTATGGCTACCGTCAAATCTGCAATTTCCTTCATGAAATTTTTTCGAGTAAAATTTCCATTCTCCATTTGCCGAAGTTTATATTCCCACTCACCTGTAAGAGCTGGATTTGAAAGAGTTTCTATATTTGCGGTTTTTAGAAAATTTAGTAAATCTTCAGCTTTTGCTGTGGCTTTTAAATCCTTTTTATCCCGTACAATGTACTTTAATGCCAATAGATGTTCTATGATCTGGGCCCGCGTTGCTGGAGTTCCCAAGCCACGTTCTTTCATGGCATCGGCAAGCTCTTCGTCGTCCAAAAGTTTGCCTGCACCTTCCATAGCGGTCAATAGGGTTGCTTCATTGTAGGGTGCCGGTGGACGGGTTGCATCTTCCACTATTTTTATCTCGATGGTATTGGCTTTGGGAGGCATTCCGTCACTATCGGATAGTGCAGGCAACACGCCATCTTGCTCGGTTTCATTTTTCCCATAAACTTCCAACCACCCAGGGATTACCAATACCTTTCCTTCCGTTTTAAATGAGTACTCTTTGACTTTACTGATTCGAGTAGTGACATCAAATTCTGCATCAGAGAAAAATACACAAAGGAAACGTTTTAGAACCATGTTGAAAATTTTATATTCTTCATCGGATAAACTTTTCGGAGCTTGTGGTGTGGGGATAATTGCAAAATGGTCGGTGACCTGCTTATTGTTAAAAATTTTCCTATTGTTTCCGTTGACTGCTTTATTTTCGATTATGCGTTGTGCAAAGATTTTATGTTCATCATTGACGGCAGCTAGTATCTTATAGCAGGTGGGAACATAGTCTTCCGTCAACACACGGGAATCGGTACGTGGATAGGTGATACATTTGTGTTTTTCATAGAGAGACTGGGCAATTTGCAACGTCATGTTTGCCGGCATGTTATAGCGAGAATTGGCTTCTCTCTGCAGCGTAGTCAAATCGTATAACCTGGGAGATGTTTGTTTGGACCGTTTCTTTTGCTCGGAAATGACGGCAAACTGTTCTTTTTTAATTGATTCGATAATTTCCAAGGCTTCTCTATGTTCCCATAACCTGTCGGCTCTGTCATGGGGATTTTTGTCGTCTAGTTTTTGATCCTTCTGTAGAATACCGTCGTATGGACCATTATGAATGCCAAATGTCCCGAAGATTCTCCAAAATTTTGTCGGTTTGAAATTACTAATTTCAATGTCACGATTTACTATCATCGCAAGGGTGGGAGTTTGAACACGTCCTACAGTTGCCACTTGCCTAGACATTATTGGGAACATTTTCGTCGTTATCGCACGTGTCCCGTTGATGCCTATTAGCCAATCTGCTTCCGATCGACATTTGGCAGCGTCCTGCAAATGTTGCATATCGTCACTACTTTTAAGATGTTCGAATGCTTCCCTAATTCCCTGTGTTGTCATGGAAGATAACCACAGGCGTACGAAAGGTTTTTTGCATTTTGCTAATTCGTAAATATACGTAAAAATTAATTCACCTTCTCGACCTGCATCACATCCGTTTATGAGTAGATCAATGTCGTCCCGTTGAGCTAATTTTTTAATCTCATTAAAGCGCCTTTTGACCTTTTCAATTGGCTTTGTTTTGAATTTTTCTGGTATTATGGGGAGAGTATTTAGTGACCATCGTTTTAAGGATGCATCGAAATCTTCCGGCATGAACAGTTCAACCAAATGCCCAACGGCCCAACTGATCACATATTCATCGTTCTCATATCGATCATCAAATTTTTTAAATGTTCCCAAGGACTTTGCCAAATCGGCTGCCACACTTGGTTTTTCAGATATTACAAACTTTTTCATTCGACATTATTTTAATCTATCAAAAATCCAACCTTGCGATAAACTTTTGCCATCATTTTGTTAGCGCGCTTTTGTGCTTCTTCTTTGCCTTCATTCAGTACGGATAATAAATATTCCTTGTCATCGACAATCTCCAAGTATTTATTTCTGATTGGAGAAATTTTTGCGATAATTACATCTGCAATTGCTCGCTTAAAAGGCGTATAGCTGGTTAGATTGGCAAATTCCGCAACAGATGCTTCTATGCTTTGGTTTGTCGCTGCTGCATATATATTTAATAGATTGGCAATCCCCGGCTTGTTTTTTTGGTCGAAGGATATTTTACTGTCAGAATCTGTCACAGCTCCCATGATCTTTTTTCGAACAACATCGTCAGAATCCGTTATATATAAGACTGCATTTTGGTTTTTATCCGATTTCGACATTTTGATAGTTGGGTCTTGCAGTGACATTATGCGGGCTCCAGTTTTTCCAATGTATGGCTCTGGCAAAACAAAGGTTTCGGAATAGATATTATTAAATTTTTGTGCAATGTCACGGGTGATTTCCAGGTGTTGTTTTTGATCTTCCCCTATGGGAATGAGGTGGGCATTGTATAATAGGATGTCAGCCATCATCAAAACAGGGTAATATAGCAAACCAGAGTATATCGATTCTCCTACTTTTTTCGACTTGTCCTTGAACTGGGTCATTCTTTCCAACTGTCCAATTGGAGTAATGCAGCCCAGTATCCACATTAATTCCGTATGCCCAATAATATGGGACTGTAGAAAAATTTTACACCGTTTTGGATCCAAACCGCAGGCAATGTACTGAGCAACACAATCCAATGTATTTTTACGCAATGCGGCAGGAACATACGGCATTGTTATTGCATGTTGGTTCGCCAAGAAAAATAAGCAATCATAGTCACCTAGCATTTTTTGCCAATTATCCATTGCGCCCAATAATCCTCCCAAATGGAGCTTTCCTGTTGGTTGCATGCCAGTTAAAATTACTTGTTGCCCCACTTTCATATCAATTAAACACTTTTCTTCGATTTTTCAAAGTAAGATTTTATGAAATGACAATATTTTTTTGACATGTATCGTTCGATGGGTTGGAAAAGACACTTATAAAAAAACTTCAAAGCATGGAAAACGTTTCCATTTGAAAACTTTTTCTTATCCACGTAATCCGCATATTCCCAGTATTTAAGTAGCATTGATGTATGGTATATTCCCAGGCTACACAACTTGGCAAATTTGACAACATTTTTATTGACTTGCCATGGTTTTACTCCGGCATAATGTATTATCGTGTGTATCTTAACTTTTTTAAAACATTCTTCCGATGCCGATGCAAAAGGTATAAAATTATATTTTGGGTCTAAGGTCATATGTTCACTATCGTCGAGACATAAATTCATTGCATCTTGTTCCGGGCACGATAATTGAAGATCAGTATTTTTTACGAATTCAATCACTCTTTCGAAAATTTTATTGTCTTCGAATTTACGTGTATCAATTAGCAGTACTCCCGTATTGTAATAATGTTTATTTTCGGGCAAATTAATTTCTTCCATCTTTCGCAATTTAGTATTTGTGTTGAAGAAATTACCATCTTCCTCAACTGCACCAAAGGGACGGCTCCCTAAATCTTCTTTCCAAAGTTCAATGATATCTCCAACTGCAATGATATCGCAGTCCAAATATATTATCCTTTCGAGCTTTGGAAATAATTTAGAGATGGCCAATCGATAAAATATAGCCGTAGAGAAATGTATCGGAATGATATAATTTTCCAAAATTTCTATGCGCTCAGGGACCTTAAATCTTATCGATGAAATATTTTTAAATTCCGATGTAAACTTTCGAATTTGATTTCTATTTTCTTCAGATATTCCGCAGTCAACGATATATACTGCCAAATTTGATTTTGTATTTTTAGCAATCGAATATATGGCAACCTTAAAATGGTCAGAGAATTTATCGTCAAAAACAAATGCTATGTTTATTGGTTCATTCATATCTTTATGCATACACATTTATGCACATTTATACATACAAGATTTTCTAATCTTTTTTGCGACTTTTGAAAAACCGTTCTATCGGCTGAAATAGTCGTTTGTAGAAAAATTTGAGTGTGGAAAGGGAATTCTTGTTACCAGGATTCACATCTCCTAATTCATCGGCATATTGCCAGAATTTTAGTAACATAAAGGTCGAATAGCGACAAAGGCCCAAACGATGGAATATTTTTACCATTGTTCTGTTCATTTCCCATGGTTTTACACAGGCATATTCAATTAAAACCAAACTTTTCCCAACGCTAGCGAAACATTTTTTTGACAATGATGCAAATGGTATAAAATTATATTTTGGGTCTAAGGCCAAGTGTTCATCGTTTCGAAGGCATATGTTCATTGCATCTTGCTCTGGGAACGGCAGAAAAATTTTTGTCTTTTTCACCTGGTCAATCACCCTTTCAAAAATTTGAGATTCCTCAAATTTTTTTGAATCAATTAAAAGGACTCCAGAATTGTAGTAGCGGTTTTCTTTTGGAAATTTCAAATATGCCAATTTATCTGCTCTTATTTTTTCATTTGAAAAATTGCCATCCTCTTCGACAGCGCCAAAAGGACAGCCCTTTAAATCTTCCTTCCAGAGTTCCATAATGTCCCCGACTGCCACAATGTCACAGTCCAAATATATCACTCTATCCAGTTCCGGGAATACCTTGGGGGTTGCTAGTCTATAAAAAACAACGGAATTGAAGCGTGCTTCCGTTGGAAATTTTTCCAAAACATCTATCCGTTCCGGCATACCAATTTTTATGGATACAATATTTTCGCACTTTTCCTTTAGTTGTAGAATCTTTTTTTTGTTGAGTTCGGATATGCCACAGTCAACGACATAAATCACCAAGTGCGACTTTGTCCCTTTAGCTATGGAGTAAGCGGCTACTCTGAATAGATCGGAAAATTTGTCATCGAAAACAAACGCTATGTTTATTCTTTCACCCATATTTGCTAAACTTTTTTCGCATTAGGATATAGATACTTTTTAATTTTACCCAAAATACCATAAAGTCCCCTTATGATTTTATTGCGAATTTTTTTTGCAACAAAATATTCAGCCTTTCCAAACACACGCTTATAAAAAAATAAAATTGTATTTTTCGCGCCGGTTGATGAAAATGCATGTTCATCAATTTCATCGGAATATTTCCAGTATTTTTTTATAAATCCGATTTCATAATTGAACAAATGGAATTGCTCAAATTTACCTATTAACTTTTTACTAAAAGTCCATGGTTTCCCACACGAAAAATGGATGATTACCGGAGGACCAAATTTTTTTAAACATCGTTTTGACTGGGTAGCAAATGGCGTAAAATTAAATCTTGGATTTATTGGGAAATGTTCCTTCTCGCCAAGGCATATATTCATCGCATCTTGTTCTGGACATGCAAGCGGTATTTTGCATTGCCCCATAAATTCTAGTACACGTTCAAACACACGTTCCTTTTCAAATATTTTCAGATCGATCAAAAGGACACCCGAACTCATATATGAGCGTTCGAGTGGGATCCCTATCTTACGTTTACGCCGTTCGATATCTTCCGGTAGAAAAAAATTCGTTTCATCATTCAAGGCACCAAATGATCTACCTTCGAGATCGGTATCCCATAGTTCTTTAATATCTCCATCTACGATAACATCACAGTCCAAATATATTACGCGTTTAATATTTGGAAATGTTTTGCCAATGGCTAATCTATAAAAAATAGCGGATGAAAAATGACCAGGGATTTGGCATTCTTCGAATGTTGCGAATCTTTTTGGTTTTTCGAAAAAAATGTCAACCACGTTGGACAACTGTTCGCGAAAGCTATAAATGTCTGTGCGATGCATCGGAGATATACCGCAATCAATAATATAGATAGTCAAGTTAGATGTTGTGTTTTTTGCAATCGAATAAGCAGCAACCTTGAACAGATCTGAAAACTTATCATCAAAAACAAAAGCGACATTAATCGTTTTTGATTCCATAAACCTTTTGTTAGAATACTTTTTTGATAATTTTGTCGGCTAATCCATATTCAATCGCTTCCTTTGCATTCATATAGAAATCGCGATCTGTGTCTTTTGTGATTTTCTCAATCGGTTGTCCGGAAGATGCAGCCAAGATTTTATTTAGTTCTGCCCGTGTTTTTTCCATTTCCTGAGCCTGGATGTTGATATCGACTGCTTGGGCTACAATTTGACCCATAATGAGCGGCTGATGGATCAAAACTCTTGAATTGGGATACAAAAACCTATTACCCTTTTTTGCTCCGCATAGCAAAATAGATCCCATGCTCGCCGCAATGCCCGTTACTATTATGCGGATCGGAGAAGAAATTAGGACCATAGTGTCGTAAATTGACATGCCAGACGTTATGGACCCGCCAGGCGTGTTCATAAAAAAGTCAATCGGTTTGCCGGGATCCGATAGTTCAAGATATAGCAACTTTTCAGTAATATCTTTTGCTGTTATGTCACTTATTCCGCCCCATAGAAAAATCTTTCTTGCCCGCAAAAATCGTTTTTGCATCATCGACACATAACTCGAAGCATCCTTTGAGTTACAATTCGAATCATCATCTTCATCGTCGTCATCGTTTAAATATGTCGTCTGTCTTGCAAAGCATTTTACCATGATGACAGATGATGTAATAATTGTTGTACCAAAAGCAATCACCTAGTTTTACCAATATGTACAGATTACATGTGGCGGGATTGCGTGTTGGTCGCCAATGCCAAAGAATTCGATTGTCTTAGTTTAATAAATTTTATTGTGTTGAACGATTTTTTTGTAATTCAAGATATGGAACATGTACTGTTTGGAGAATGATAACACGCGATTGCATAGATAAAATAAAAAGTTCTGTCGATATTTATGATGTTGTATCGCCCTATGTTACGCTAAAACGATGTGGTGTTAATTGGCGTGGTCTGAGTCCATTTAATCAAGAAAAAACACCATCCTTTTTCGTTATGCCGGCGAAAAAAATGTTTCGATGTTTTAGTTCTGGCAATGCGGGTGACATTTTTCGATTCATAGAGCTGAAAGAAAATGTGTCATTTGGCGATGCCGTTGAAATAATAGCTGGGCGGTTTAATATTCCGTTAGAATTTGAAAAATCGACAACTTTCGAAGCGAAGCCATATGGGAAGAAAACATTGTTTGATTTGCATGAGCTAGCGTGCGACTTTTTCATAAGAAATTTTCATGCCAATGGCGTTTGCGGAGAAAAAATTCGACGGTATTGGACTGAAAATAGGAAATTTTCTTTGGGCGTTGCAAAGGAGAATGGCATAGGTTTTGCGGGAAATGACGATAGGGCATTGGTAAAAAAAATACTCCAGGAAGGGTATTCCATAGATGCAATAAAAGCCAGTGGAATTTTCTATTCTAAAGAAAATGAAACTGATCCCAATAAATTTATAATGCGGTTCAATTCTCGTCTAACAATTCCCATTCGGGATATTCAAGGGAAAATTATTGGCTTTTCGGCAAGGCTTATAAATGGTATGGGGGCACCAAATAATTTTGCCGATGCCAAATATGTAAATTCTCCTGCAACGGAAATTTTTCACAAAGGAAGTGTGTTGTTTGGACTCGACAGGGCCCGACGATATCTGGACTCCAACGGTGTTTTTTGGATGGTTGAAGGCCAATTCGATGCAATGCGATGTTGGGATAATGGAATTAATACGGCCATTGCCCCCCAAGGGACGGCGATTACGGATGCTCAACTGAGTATATTGCGACGGTATACTACGCATTTAAACTGTATGCTTGATGGTGATAGTGCAGGATTAAAGGCAACGGAGCGCATGTTGCCGATGGCGATAACGGCTGGGTTTGATGTGAAATTTTTTATTTTGCCGGAAGGATGCGATCCGGATAGTTATTTTTGCGAAGATTTTGAAAACAAATTTCAAGCATTGCAACAATCCAGTATGACTGGCATAGAATTTTTAGCAAACCGATTGTTGACAAAAAAAAATATTACGGCACAAGAAAAAGCGGAAGCACTCACGAGTATTTACGAAGTAATTTCCGTTGCCGAATCTTCCATTGTTCAAAAGTCGTACTTGGATGAGCTATCCATGGTGGCAAACCTTGACCAGCATGCGGTTTTTCAAGATTTTAAGTCATTTTTGAAGAAGAAACCTTTTACTAAGGGGTCGAGCATTGCCATAGATGGGGCACAGGAAGGGCCATGTAAAAAATTATCCACCGCGGAAAGCCAATTATTGGCGATAATTTTATCAAATAATAAAATAGCAAGACAAGTATCAGATTTCTATGAGCAGCCATTTTTACAAAATTTAACATCCTGCGAAGGAAAAGTATTGCTAAAAGTCCTAAATGGGATTAAAAAGTATATGTGGGATGGAATTGCTAAGATGGAAGGGTTGTCATTGTTTTCAAGTGATGAAAAAAACCTAATATACTCTTTGCTGGATGATTTTGGCGAAGATTGTGAACATCTGGCCATTGCAAATTCATGTCTGCGTAAACTTTATTCGAATTTCATCAAAGAAGAAATTAACAAGGTTAATAACAAATTTCGAAAAATTTCTCTTGACGAAAGCGATAGTATAAAAACTCTACAGGAGTGTAGGTTGAATTTGCGCAAAATGTTAAAGCATCCACCACAAATTCTTTAATTGCAGAAAGTGATGACGAAACACGAAAAAGACAATCCTAAAGTCGAACCAACGGCAGATGCCAACGCTAGAATACAATCTCTCATACGATTAGCACGAGAACGAGGATATGTGTCCTTGCAAGATATTAATGAAACATTGCCGGGGGCTCTTACCAACCCGAAAGAGGCTGAAAACATCATCAATATTTTAGAAAATCTTAATATTGAGATTTTAGATGCTGAAGAAGTCGAACAGTATCGGAATAAGGTGGAAGAAGAAATGGCAGAACCCGTTTCTCTTTCCAGGGAAAACATTGAGGATCCTGTTCGCATGTATCTTCGCCAAATGGGGCAGGTCCCATTGCTTACGCGTACCGAAGAAGTGGCCATTTCTAAAACAATTGAGCGGGAAGAATTACGAGCACAGGATGAGCTGTTTTCCATTCACCTGACGGCAGAATTTCAAATTGATTTGGCAGAAAAATTACTTTGTCGAGAGGAACGATTTGATCGCATAGTTCTCGATAAAAAAATAGAAAGTCGGGAATCCTATTATACAATGTTGGCTCGTGCCGTACAGGATAGCAAAATGTTGTTCGCAAGGGTAAAGGACTCTTGGAAAGCATATCAGGAAGCTAAGGAGACGGCAGATGAAGCAAAAATCAAACCCATTGAGGCACGGTTAAAACAATTTCAAACGCAGCTAAAGACCGTTTTAAAGCGTTTTTGTTTTAAGATGAAAATTTTCGAAGAGCCATTGGCAAAATTGCGTCCCGACGTTCGTCAAATTAATCAATTGTATGCCGATCTAGAACGCGCCAATAAAGCTCTAGCAAATGGTGATAAATCCCAGGTAGAAACCATTGATAGAATCCATAAAGCCTTGAAGAAATTTGAAATTAAGCATGAAGCCGACCCCAAACGTTTGGTTGAGATCATAAAAGCATTTAAGTTTCACATGGAGGAAGCTTATAAGGCGAAGCGAGAAATGGTGGAGGCCAACCTACGGCTTGTCATTAGCATTGCAAAAAAATACACCAATCGTGGCTTGTCGTTTTTGGATTCCATCCAAGAAGGCAATATGGGCCTTATGAAAGCCGTTGAGAAATTTGAATATCGTCGTGGGTATAAATTTTCAACCTATGCTACCTGGTGGATACGTCAGGCTATCACTCGTTCGATAGCGGATCAGGCTAGAACAATTCGTATTCCTGTCCACATGATAGATTCGTTGAATCGGGTCATGCAAGTACAAAAACAGCTAACGCAGGAACTGGGACATTCTCCAACGGCAGAAGATGTGGCAAAAGAAGTCAAAATGCCTCTTGATCGAGTGCAAGCTATAATGAAGATGGCCCAACAACCGATTTCTCTGCAAAACCCCGTTGGTGATGGAGAAGATTCCAGTTTTGGAGATTTCATCGAAGACAAAAATGCTGAAAACCCATATGATATGACAGCTTTTAGTCTGCTCCGAGAAAAGATAGGAAGTGTTTTGGGCAGTCTAACCCAACGTGAACGCGAAGTGTTAATGCTTCGCTTTGGTTTGAAGGATGGATATAGTAGAACTTTGGAAGAGGTGGGGCAAGTATTTAATGTTACTCGCGAAAGAATTCGCCAAATAGAAGCAAAGGCTTTGAGGAAGATGCGCCACCCAACGAGAATTCGCCAGTTGCACGGTTTTTTTGACAATGAATTACAATCTGAAGGTCCAGGGTTTGAAAACTTTGTCACAGACGAAGAATGAGCCAAAACTTTTAGAAGCCATTTTATTCCTTGCAAGCTGTTTGCATAGTCCGTTTCGATTCCACTTGGCTTTTGTGTTTTTTAGGGTAAAGTTTTATTTTTGATTGTAAAAAATCTTGACTTTTTTGATAAAAAGCTAAGGTTTAAATTTATGGATTCAGTAGCTAGCATAGCCGATGAAAAATTACGGAAAGACATTCAGAAAATTATGACAGAAGATCAGATGGATCCCCAAGGATTATCTGACTCATTGTCAAAGACCGTTAACCCAAATGATATCACAAAGTTCAATATTGCACTTGATAAATCTAGTGTGAACATTGATTCTGTAACCAGCCGTCTAGATCAAATGGCGGTTAGTTTAGATAGCTTTGATGCTAGCCTTGCAGATTCCGTTAGAAATATCGAACAAACAATTCCAGGAGTTATTTCAAAGTTGGATGCAAGAATTGGGCAGTCCCCGGGTGTGGAATATCAGAATCGATTATCCGACTTCATGTCTTCGGTTAAGCAAAAGTTAGACCATATGGCAAATGTGGCAGCTGAACTAGCCCAAAAGCCAGATCTATCGCAACAAGATTTAATGAGAATACAATATGAGGTAATGCAAATGTCGGTTGTACTTGACGTTGCCTCTAAGGTTGGAGACAAGGGATCACAGGCTTTGCAGACTCTGTTTAGGGATAAATAGCAACAAGTGTGCATCTTCGGTGGATACTCTTCGAAAAAGCGATGAGGGAATTTCTGCCATACTTTGGATGTGCAAAAATCATTCCCATTAAATCATTCCCATTAAATGTATAATGGTGCCTCTGGTTTTGTATGAGCAAGCATGGTCTGACCTTTAGCATAATCTAACTCAGAGATAGGTGAAATTTTTATTTTCATGGGACAAGGAATTATACATACTACCGAACAATGTGTCAAAAAAGTTTTTAACAGCCATATCGCTAATTGCCTCCAATGTTCTTTGTTTAGCAGTTGAAATAAGTTCAAACAATCCCATAGAATATATTGCTAATACGGGCGAGCTTGTTGTAAAAGGCGATGCAAGAATTGCGACGGACAATTTTGTTATCCAGGCGGACGAAATATCCTTCAATGAGAAACAGGTAAAGGCACTTGCCACAGGAAATGTAAAAATCGACAATGAAAAAATCTATGTCGTATCGGATTATGCTTCTTATGACATGAATTCAAATCTAGTATACGCAAGTCACAGCAGAACCAAGATTCACGATTACTATTTTAATGTTGAAAGCATTGAGTCAGATGTGGTTAATAATTTGCAAACTGGTACCAATGCGGAGATATTTTACGGACCAATGGATTCAGCGTTTGTCCCGTCAATATTTGTAAAAAATTTCGAAATAAGGAATGGGCAATCGATTAAAACAAAAAGTACAAAATTTAAGGTAGGGCCCGCTACGATATTTTATTTGCCCAGTGCAGAAATAGAACTTACATCGCATCCATTTTATTTGGAACAAGATTATGGAGTGAATCGTACCAACGGGGTGTACTTACAAAATGACTTTTATTTTGGAGTAAAAAAAGGACTTAAGTTGGGCGGATTTCTGGATTTTTACACGGGACGGGGAATATTGGTTGGCCCTGCATTGAAAATTGATACCAGGTCAGAGAAAAATCAAATATTTTCCGAAACAAAGTTTGGGTTTATTCGAGATGGGGTAAGTGTGGAACGGAGGGGTTTTGATATTCGAAATAAGCCCATTCCCTATGATAGATATTTCCTAGAGTTTGCCCATAAGCAGCACTATGATGATAGAATTGATGTGATCGCAAGGTCCACATTGTTAAGCGATTCTGAAGCTGAGCGGGATTTTAGGAAAATGTGGTATAACCGGAATCAGCAGCCGGAATCATTTGTTGAAGTGGCCTATCGCGGACAAAACTGCATTGTTTCAGCATTCGGACAATTTGAACCAAACAACTTTTACAATACCACGCAACAGATGCCAGAGTTTCGAATTGCTTATTTACCCACCAAACTGCTGGACACAAAACTAATACACAATGCACATTTAGGTATTGTCAGGTTGTATAACCCTAATAAGGATTTGTACGGAGCGACAAGCAGTTACCGTTCGGATATTTATTATGGTATATCTTTGCCATTGGGATATAAAAATTTTTTCGCAGTAAAACCAATTTTTGGCACACGTGTACTGGTATATGGCCGTAATGCTGATGAAGAAATATATGGAAAAGGCTTTGTGCAGGGAGGATTCGACATTGATGTTAAATTCGTTGGACGATCCGACTATGTCAATGAAACTTTCGGCATAGATGGACTAAAACATGTCATCAACCCTACCATACAGTATCGCGTGATTCCATCAGGAAATGAAAGTGATAAAATTCCGAAATTTCATAGAGAATGTTTTCATGCGGAAATTCCATCGATAGATTTGGATGACATGCGTAATGTGGATGATCTGCAACGGCAAAATATGATACGATTGGGCATAAAAAATAGCTTGTATACTCAGTCAGGGTCCTATGTCCCTAGAAAGTTGATGCAGCTGGATATTTACCAGGATGTGCTCTTTGCGAGAAATTACGATAGCTTTAGGAAAGTTCGCCAGAGGAAATTTCCAGATACGTATTTAATGGCTGGCATATATCCCATTTCATGGTTCAGTTTCAATCTCTATGGTAAAATTGATCCGGCTAGATTACATTTACACAAGCTAAGAACCTCGGCTTCCATAAAGGATGCTGATTTTTGGGAACTAACATTTTTTACCAATTATTTTCAATTTGATGGAGTAAATTCCCAAAAGCCAACCGAACAATATGGACTGTCTTTTTCTTTTAATTTATCTTCAAAATCATTCGTTTCGCTTGAAATGCAGTATGATGCAAAGAATCACAAGTTTTCACAGCAAAGGTTTAGTTTTTCCAATACGTTGGGGAACTCATGGATATTTAACATTGGTATAACCGTGCGGACAAACGTAAAACGCGAAGATCATTACCAGTTGGATTGGCATTTAAAATTGCTAGATTTTTGATATTTGTGGACGATAAGCTATATATTATTACTGGGTGTACAGCTGTTGGGAAAACGGAGTATGCAATAAATTTTGCAATGAAAAATAACGCGGAAATTATATCTTGCGATTCTTTATTGGTATATAAGCATATGAATATCGGAACAGCCAAGCCGACGCCAGTGGAAATGCGAGGAATAAGACACCATTGCATTGATTTGGTAGAGCCGTCTGAGAAATTTGATGTCTCAATGTTTATTAGAGCAGCTCGAATGGGCATTGATTCCATAATTTCTTCCGGGAAAAATGTGGTAGTGGTAGGTGGTTCCGGATTTTATTTAAAATCATTCTATTATCCTATCATCGATGACATTAAAGTCCCACAAGAAACTGATGACTTTGTCAATTCGATTTATGCCAAATCTGGACTTGACGGGCTGATAGCTACATTAGTTGCCGCGAACGATGGAATATGTCCCTCCATTGACATAAAAAATTCGAGGCGAGTAATTTCAGCCCTGAAAAGATGTTTGGCAAGTGGAAAGACCTTCGATAATGTACGAAGTGATTTTGTATCCCTTGATTCACCATTTAAGCAATATCAAAAATACACAATCTTTCTTGAAAGAGACCCGGAAGATTTAAAGCGGCGAGTATGGGAACGAACGAAAAAAATGTTGGATATGGGTTTAATTAATGAGGTGAAATTCCTACTCTCTAAATACGTACGTTTAAATGATAGTGCAGAAAATGCGATAGGGTATCGTGAAACAATAAATTGGCTCCAAAGTGATATGACCCAAGATGCTCTAATCAAAGAAATTGCGCAGAACACTCTGAAATTGGTCAAGAAACAAAAAACTTGGTTTAAAAAACAGATCCCCATCGATAAAAAAATTGTATTGCGATGATTTCAGTTGGTTAGATATTCATAATCATGGTTGGGCATGAGAGGATTAACAGCAAGAGCTTTAGCTTGCAGCTATTATAACGGTAAGGTTATTTTATTTATCCATTTTTAACAGCATATGTACGAAATTCATAAAGGTTTGATGGAACGAATTTTAAAATGTTTCAAGAGAATGGTTTTGCAAAAGCGTATAACCCCAAAGCAAATTGCCCGGATGCCACTAACAGCTTTTAACGGAGAAATTGTAATCGTTCAAGATATTGATGAAGTTAAATTGGCAGTCGATGAGATACTGTCCGAAAAATTTTTAGGATTTGATATCGAAAGTAAACCAGCTTTTTCCAAGGGAGAATCCTACGCTCCATCTTTGATGCAAATTGCCATATCGTCAAAAGTATATCTGTTTAAATTGAAAAGCATCGGAGGCCTTGCTCCATTGAAACCCATTCTGGAGAAAAAAGATATTGTTAAGATTGGAGTGGCCATTGACCATGACATAAAAAATCTTTTTAAAATAGAAAAATTCAACGCCCAAGGTTTTTACGACCTTGGTATGTTTAGTAAGCAACTCAAAATAGCGCACACTGGATTAAGAAATTTAGCTGCCATTTTTTTGCGTGTTAGAATTTCAAAAAAGTCTCAATTGACCGACTGGACACAGGGAATTTTGACTCCACAACAGATTTTGTATGCCGCAACAGATGCTTGGATAAGCCGTGAAATTTTCCTAAAAATGCTCAAATATTTGCCGTAAATTTCCATGTTTTGGGCCTAGCCTTTAGCAAATCCTCCTCTCTTTGGGGGTTTCTACGCTAAAATGGTTGTAATTGATCAAATAAAACATTGACAAAATGAAAAAGAAGTGCAAAAGCATGGAGCATGGACTCAAAAGCACACGGAAGGCACGACATATCAGATAAATTATGGAGAAAAATGGAGTGGCTGCTATCCGGAGGCACTGGAAAAGTCGGTAGACATGGCAGGGACAACTGCCAATTTATAAACGCCGTGTTCTGGATAATGAGGACTGGAGCACCGTGGAAGGATCTTCCTCCGGATTTCGGGGACTGGAAAAACACACACCGTAGGTTTAGCCGCTGGCGGGATTGCGGGGTATGGGAAAGTCTGGTTGACAAGTTGTGCGGAGAGCCGGACATGCAGTGGGAGATGGTGGATTCCACCCACGTCAAAGTTCATCAGCACGGTACTGGAGCAAGTGGAGGCAGGCCAGGCAATGGCTCGCACAAAAGGGGGCTCAACACGAAATTACATGTGGCCGTGGATAAGGCTGGTCATCCGAACAGAAATTTTCAGCATTGCTGTGATAAAAGTATTTACAAAAAAACCATGTCATCGAAAATTCTTTTCTCGGAACGGAGGAGTGGTGCTCCTTTTCCTCTTGACATTTTTCGCTGCTTATTTCAACGACTGACTCTAGATTCAGGACTCAAAAACTCAAATAAAAGAGGAAATAACAGGGAATGCAAATGGCAGAGAAGAAGGTGTGTGCGCAGCAGTCATAGCGGGTAACGGTGGGGCGCCAATCCTTCAATCTGCCGAACATGTTTTCAATTTTATGGCGTCGCTTATGCAAGTCCACGTCCTAGAGCGTGTCGTCAAATAGAACATTGACAAAATGAAAAAGAAGGGCAAAAGCATGGAGCATGGACGCAAAAGCACACAGAAGGCACGACATATCAGATGAATTATGGAGAAAAATGGAGAGGCTGCTATCCGGAGGTAGTGGAAAAGTCGGTAGACATGGTAGGGACAACCGCTAATTTATAAACGCTGTGTTCTGGATACTAAGGACTGGAGCACCGTGGAGGGATCTTCCTCCGGATTTCGGGGACTGGAAAAACACACACCGTAGGTTTAGCCGCTGGCGGGATTGCGGGGTATGGGAAAGTCTGGTTGACAAGTTGTG